>JANNMQ010000478.1:0-4871 GCA_031398045.1 Rubrivivax sp. | reverse complement strand
AGGTGGCCGGTTCGGTGTCGAAGAAAACCCACTTTGTGGTGGCAGGTGAAGAAGCCGGCTCCAAACTGGACAAGGCCCGTGAACTGGGCGTGCCCGTGCTGGATGAAGCGGGGCTGCGGGCTTTGTTGGCAAGCGGTGAGCGCGATGTTTGAAAGCGCAGCGCGCGCGCAGCCACGGCCCCCGCTGCATGACACAACAACGGTGCACCGCCTGGCTTTGCTGGGCGGCGAAAGCAGCGGCAAAACCACGCTGGCGCTGGCACTGGCCGCATCGCTGCACACGGCGTGGGTGCCCGAATACGGCCGCCAGCTGTGGGAAGAATTGCGCCAGACGCTGGATGAAACGCAGCTGTTGCAGGTGGCGCGGCGCCAGGTTGAACTGGAGGCCGACGCCGAGGCGCGGGTGCGCAAGCAGGGTGGCCACTGGCTGGTGTGTGACACCACGCCGCTGACCACGTTGCAGTACTGCCTGCACGACCATGGCCACGCGCCGCCTGAACTGCACGCGCTGGCGCGCCGCGTCTACCGCCTGCAGGTGGTGTGTGAACCCGATTTCGATTTTGTGCAAGACGGCTGCCGGCGTGACGACAGTTTTCGCCGGCAGCAGCACCAGTGGACGCTGCAGCGCCTGGCCGAACAAGGTGTGCAGCCGCTGCTGGTGCGTGGCACGGTGCAGCAGCGTGTGCAGCAGGTGTTGCGGGTTTTGCAGGTGCTGTCTGGCTTGAACACTTCACCGGCTTGACCTGCACGCAAGCCTGCCCACGCCCACTCAACGCCGCCTGCGCAGGCCGTTCACCAGCAGACCCTGACCCGCCACGGCAGCGCATACTCAAAGACGACGCCCCTTTTTGTGGAGAACCCCATGACCTTCAACTCGTTGCGCGCTGCCATGGCCACCCTGGTGCTGGCAGCCACGGTGCCTGTACACGCGGCCTGCCTGACGGATGCCGAAGCCAGTGCGCTGTTTGACGCCTACAGCCGCGCCGAAGCTGCTGCCAACCCTGAAAATATGACAGGGGCCGATGGTGAATGCAGCCGTGCCAAGTTCAACCGCATGCTGGAAATGCAACTCGGTGCGCCGGTAGGCTACAAAGCCGGCCTGACCAACCCGGCGGTGCAAAAGCGCTTTAACGCCACCGCGCCGGTGTGGGGCACCTTGTACGCGCCGATGCTGCTGGCCCATGGCGCCCAGGTGCCGGCCAACTTTGGCGCCCGGGCTCTGTTTGAGGCCGACCTGCTGGTGCGTGTCAGCAGCATCGACATCAACCAGGCACGCTCGCCGCAAGCGGTGATGGCGGCCATCGACCAAGTCATTCCCTTCATCGAACTGCCCGACCTGGTGGTGCAAGCGCCGGGCAAACTGAACGGCGCTGCCATCACTGCCATCAACGTGGGTGCGCGACTGGGTGTGCTGGGGGTGCCGCTGCTGGTGCCAGCCACCCGTGCCGAGCGTTTTGCGCTGCAAGATGCACTGCGTGACATGACGGCCATCGTCAGCGTGGACGGCGCCGAGGTCGACCGCGGCAAAGGCAGCGACGTGCTGGAACACCCGCTGAACGCGGTGGTCTGGTTGGTGCAGGACATGGCGCGCCATGGCCAGGCACTGAAGGTGGGCGATGTGGTCAGCCTGGGCAGTTTTTCCAGGTTGCTGCCACCCAAACCCGGCATGGCCGTGGAAGTGGCTTACTGGGGCTTGCCCGGTACGCCCAAGGTGCAGGTGTCGTTCAAATGACGGTGCGCGAGATTCTGAAGATGGGTGACCCGCGTTTGTTGCGCGTGGCGCCACCGGTGCAGGCGTTTGGCACCGACGCGCTGCGGTCGCTGGTGGTCGACATGTTCGACACCATGGCCGCAGCCAATGGCGCTGGCCTGGCTGCGCCGCAGATGGGTGTCGATCTGCAGCTGGTGATTTTTGGTTTCAGCCACAACGCCCGTTATCCGGATGCACCGCCGGTGCCGCCCACGGTGCTGGCCAATCCGGTGGTCACGCCGCTGGGCGATGAGCGGGTGGACGGCTGGGAAGGCTGCCTGTCGGTGCCTGGCCTGCGCGGGCTGGTGCCCCGCTACGCGCGCATCCGCTACACCGGCTTTGACGCTGAAGGCCAGCCCATTGAACGTGAAGCCGAGGGCTTTCATGCACGTGTGGTGCAACACGAATGTGACCACCTCATCGGCCGCCTGTACCCCACACGCATGACCGACCTGACCCAGCTGGGCTACACCAGCGTGCTGTTTCCCGATATCGACCCTGCGGCTGACGATTGATGGACTGCCGCCCTCCTTGGTGGCTGTTGCGGTCTGGGCTTCACAGGCCTTTACAGAAACCTTGTGCACGCAAGCCCTGGCTCGGGCGTTGACGGGCCATGGCACACCCCGACACCGCCGTTCCACACCATCGCTTATTGGGCCTGCAGCGGCTGTCTGGGCGCAGCCCCTTGGCGGTGCTGGCCACGCTGAGCTTGTGGCTCATGCCCATGCTGCTGGGCCTGTGTCTGATGGCGGTAACAACGGCCGCGCGGGCGCAGTCCGAAGCGCTGACCGACCCACCCGGCCGTGTCGGCCGGCTGTCCCACCTGCAAGGGCCGGTGTTCTGGTTCGACCCCGATGAAGGCCAGTGGATGGCTGCCAACCACAACCGGCCCCTGACCAGCGGCGACCGCATCGCCACCGGTGTGGAGGGCCGCGCCGAGGTGCGTGTGGGCTCCAGCCTGCTGCTGCTGGGCAACGCCACCGAACTGGAAGTGCTGCGCCTGGACGATGAGCGCATGGCCTGGCAGGTGCACAGCGGCAGCCTGGCCCTGCGGGTGCGCAACCGCGAAGCCGCGCTCGAGACGGAAGTGGTGGTGGCTGACGTGCGCCTGCTGCCCGAACGTGCGGGCTTGTTCAGGCTGGACCACAGCGGCGCCACGGCCCAGGTGGGTGCCTGGCGCGGCAGCCTGCGGGTGCCCGACCCCCTGCTGGCGGGTGGCGCGCTGCTTATTGAGACCGGGCAGCGGCTGGAACTGTGGCGTGAAAGCGGCCGCGATTCGCCGCGCTGGTCGGGGCAGGCTGCTGCGCTGCGCCAACGCGACAGCCGCTGGCCCGACGACGAGTTTGCGGCCTGGGTTCTGGCCGAAGACCGGCAAGCGGACAACGGCAATACCTACCGTTATGTGTCGCCCGAGATGACCGGCGCCGAAGACCTGGACCGCCACGGCCGCTGGGAGCAGCACCCGGACCATGGCGCCATGTGGATACCCACCGTCATTGCCGCCGACTGGGCGCCTTACCGCCACGGCCGCTGGGCCTGGGTGCAGCCCTGGGGCTGGACCTGGGTGGACGACGCCCGCTGGGGTTTTGCACCCTTTCACTATGGCCGCTGGGTGAACTGGCGCGGCCGTTGGGGCTGGTGCCCAGGTGTTTACCAGGCGCGGCCGGTGTATGCGCCAGCGCTGGTGGCCTGGGTGGGCGGGCCGCGGCTGAGCGTTTCTGTCTCGATAGGCTTGCCGTCGGTGGCCTGGGTGCCCTTGGCACCGCGCGAGCTGTTTGTGCCGCACTACCGGCACACACCGGTTTATCGGGGCCGTGTCAATGCGCAGCCACCGTGGCCGGGTCAGCCGCCACGGCGCGGGCCTGACAGGCCCGCTCCCTACCCAACGGGCACGGTGACCTACAGCAACCAAGGTGTACCCGGCGGTGTCACCGTGGTGCCGCGCGACGTGCTGCTGCAACGCCAACCGGTGGCACGGGCCGTGGTGGACCTGCGGTTGCCAGCCACAGGGCCGCAGCTGCCCGGGGCGCGGGCACCCGAGGCGGGCTGGCAAACCGTGGCGCCGCCAGCCATCGAGCGCCCTCAGCGGCCGAACCCGGGCCGAGAGGAGCGCGCTAACGACCGCCGCGGCGCGCCGGAGCGTCGGGATGACCGGGCTGATGACCGCCGCGATGACCGCGGCCGGCGTGACCCGCGTGATCGTCGCGATGAGCGCGAACCCATCGCCGGCGCTGACACCACGCGGCCCAACCAAGGGCAACCCGTGGTACCCGTGCAGCCGCCCGCCCCGGCACCTGCGAACCTGCCCGTGCCACGCATGCAAGCGCCTGCTGCTGAGCCCGCGCTGCCCAGAATGGAGCCCGGGAGCCGTGAACCACGGGACGCCGATCGCCGACGGGGTGACATGCCCGCATGGACCGACAGGCCGCAACGCCCAACGGTTCCTGCGGCACCCGCGGCAGCAGGACCACCCGCGCCCGCAGCGGCAGGTCCACCATCGCCCGCAGCGGCAGGTCCGCCATCGCCATCGCCAGCGGCTGCACCTGCGGCCGTTGCGCCCAAACCGCAGCCGCCAGTTCAAGCCCCACCGGTCCCTGCAGCCAGGCCCGTGCCAGCACCTGCCGCCGCGGCGCCTGCGCCTGCTCAGCGTCCTGAACGGCCGCGCGAACCCGCTGCGTCTGAAAGTCCCAAGGCGAGCGACAAAGCCCCCAAAGAACAACGCACCGCCGACCCCGAGGAAGGCCGCAAGCGCGGCCCGGGTGGCCGGGACCGTGAACGCGACAACCTGCGCTGAAACGGGCGGGCTTTGTTCTCGGGCCTTGCGAGCCCGCCCGCGAACGGGTCACTGGTGCCGCTAGCACACCTGTGCCGCTTGTAGGCCTGGCGGGGAAAAAACCCGCCAGCGTTCAGCGCAGCAGCAGCGGCCGCAGTGTCGGCCACACGTTGTCCAGCATGCGGGGCTGGGCTTCGGCTTTGGGGTGTATGCGGTCGGCCTGGAACAAGTCTTCGGCGTTCGGCACATCGGCCACGCCGGCCAGCAAAAACGGCACCAGCGCCGCACCTTCGCTGCGCGCCACATTGCCAAACAGCGCCACCAGGTTTTCGCTGTAGCTGCGGCCGTA
>JANNMQ010000437.1:0-1926 GCA_031398045.1 Rubrivivax sp. | reverse complement strand
ACAGCCACGTGCCCTACCAACTGCTCGCCTTTGTGCTGGTGGTTGGCGTGGTGCTGGCGCTGCTGTTCTGGTTTCTGCGCACCGAGGCCGGCCTGAGCCTGCGCGCGGTTGGCTCCAACCCCGAGCTGGCACCCGCGCTGCGCATCAACCCCTGGGCGTGGATCATCGCCGGGCTGGCACTGGCCAATGGGCTGTCGGCCTTCGCCGGCGCGTTTGCGGTGCAGTTGCAGGGCTTCGCCGACGTGCAGATGGGTTTCGGCGTGCTGATCAATGGCCTGGCTGCGCTCATCATCGGCGAGACCTTTCTCGGTCGCGCCACGGTGGCGCGCCAACTTGCCGCGCCGGTACTGGGCTCGGTGGTGTACTACCAGCTGATCTCGCTGGGCCTGGCCCTCGGGCTCAAGCCGGCGGATCTGAAGCTGGCCACCGGCCTTTTCGTGCTGGTGACTCTGGCGCTGCCGGCGCTGCGCGGCCGCCCGTCCACCGAAAGTTTCAGAGAGTAAAAACGATAAAACCATGCGCCCGCACATCGACGGCATCGACCATGTGGTGATCCTGGTACACGATCTGGATCGTGCCCAGGACACGTATTCCCGCCTCGGCTTCAAGCTGACACCACGCGGCTTTCATTCACTGGGCTCGCAAAACCACTGCATGATGTTCGGGCATGACTATGTCGAGCTGCTGGCCGTGCCCAAACCGCACCCGGTGATGCAGAACTTCACCGACTTCCTGGCCCGCTCTGAAGGCCTCGCAGCGCTGGCGCTGGCCAGCACCGACGCCCGCGCGCTGCACGCCGGCCTGGTGGCTTCAGGCATCGCCGCCGACGCGCCGCTGGATTTTGCGCGGCCGGTGGAGATGCCGGACGGTGCGCGTGACGCCGCGTTTCGCATCGTTCAGTTGCCCAAGGCCGTCACCCCCGGCTGCCTGTCGTTTGTCTGCCAGCACTTCAACCGTGACCTGGTGTGGCAGCCGCCACTGCAGTCGCATCCGCTGGGCGTCACCGGCATCGCAGCCATTGCCGTGACGGCTTCGACAGTGGCCACCACGGCGCGCGCCTATTCGCGTGTGCTCGGATCGGAGCCACAGGCCATCGCCGAGGGTTGGCTGCTGGCCACCGGTGGTGCGCCAGTGGCCGTGTGCGATACGCGGCGACTGCGCGCGCGCCTCCAGGGCGCTGCCTTGCCTGCCCGCGCCGCACCGATGGTCGCCGCGCTTTTTCTGCGCGTGCGCGATCGCAACGTCGCGGCGGATGTGCTGCGAGACGGGGGCTTCGAGCCGCAATGGCTGGGCGATGGCTCATTTGCCATCAGCGCCGACCAAGCGCATGGCGTGGCGCTGGTGTTCGGCTGAGCGCTGTTCGGTGAGGCCGCTTTCTCAAACGAAGCCGACTGGCCCACCATCGACGGCGTGAAGCCTTCACCGCCACGTCGATCAGCCGCCGCTCAGGCCTGCGTAGCCAGCATCACCGCATAGGCCTTGAACACGGCAGTGGCCGCGGAGCCCACCTGCAGGCCCAGCGCTTGCACGCCTTCGTTGGTGACGCTGGCGGTGATGGCCGCACCGCCGGGCAGCGTCAGCACCACCAGCGACGACACCGCACCAGGCTCGATGCGCGACACGGTGCCGGCCAGCTGGTTGCGCGCCGACAGCTGCCAGCCCGCGAAGTCGGTGACCAACACGATGGCCGAGGCCTTGATCAGCGCCAGCGCTTCGGTGCCCTTTTTCAGCTTCAGGCGTTTCGCCGCCGCGCTGGTGATGGTGGCGGTGATGTGGCCGCCGGCAGCCAGCGCCAGGGTCACCTGGGCCGAGACGGGGCCCAGTTCAACCGCGCTGACAGTGCCTGCAAACTGGTTGCGCGCCGTGGTTTTCATCGACATCCTTCGCAGCAGCCCATGCAGGGCCGGCAGTTGAGCCAGGCGTGCC
>JANNMQ010000410.1:0-4994 GCA_031398045.1 Rubrivivax sp. | reverse complement strand
GTCGCCTGCGGCGCACAGCGCTGCCAGCGCGCTGCTGGCGCCAGGCAGCGGCACCACCGGGTAGCCCGCCTGCGTGGCCAGCGCCACCAGCACAGCACCGGGGTCGCTGATGGCGGGGGTGCCCGCGTCGCTGATGTAGGCCACCGCTTCGCCCGCCGCCAGGCGCTGCAGCACAGCACCGGCGGCGCTGTGCTCGTTGTGGGCATGCACGGCCAGCAGTGGCTTTCTGGGCAGGCCCAGGTGCTGCAGCAGCTGCGCAGCCACGCGGGTGTCTTCACAGGCCACGGCCTGCACCAGGCCCAGCACATGCACCGCGCGCAGCGTGATGTCGGCCAGGTTGCCGATGGGCGTGGCCACCACATACAGTGTGCCGCCGGGGTGGTGCTGGTGGCTGCTGGCCGCTGCAGCGGCCTGGTGGATCAAGGTGTGCAGCAAGGCGGAAGGCTAGTGGGTGCACCTGTCCAGGTGGCCAGGAGGCATTAGAAATGATGACAAAAATGCGTGGCGACACGGCAGAAGACCAGGCGCTGGCCTGGCTGCTGGCGCGCGGCCTGCGGCTGGTGCAGCGCAATTATCGGGTGGCGCGCGGCCCCCACGCGCGTGGGGGCGAGATCGACCTGGTGATGCAGGACGCGGGCGGCACGCTGGTGTTTGTGGAAGTGCGTGCCCGCGCAGGTGCCAGCCATGGCGGCGCAGCGGCCAGCGTCACCGGGGCCAAACAGCGCAGCCTGCTGCTGGCCGCGCAGCACTTTTTGCTGCGCTACCCGGCGCCGCCGCCTTGCCGCTTTGATGTGCTGGCCATCGACGGCGAGCAGGTGCAGTGGCTGCAGGCTGCATTCAGCGCCTGAGTTGCCCACCAGCTGGGCTGGCAGCCATGGTGCAAACCGAAAACATCAGCAGCGTGTAGCCGTCAGGTGCTGATTGGGCGACTTCGCCCGCGCCAAGGCCTCGCCGGCCCAGGCAGCAAGGCAGCCACCATGTTGAACAGGCACAGACGAAGGGACACCATGGCTTGCTTTCGGTGGTGGAATTTAAAGCTTGTGCAGCGCTGACGTGATGCCGGTCACGGCTGTGTGCGCCGCAGCTTTTGCACCCGCTTCGTGTCGACCCAGGGCGCAGTCTCGGTGTTCATCTGCAGGAAGTGCGGCGATTGCAGGTGCGCCTGGATGGCGGCCTCATCGTCGTACAGCTCGTACAGAAAAAACAGCGCCGCATCGTCCGGGTCGCGGCAGACGTCGAACTGCCGGCAGCCCGGCTCATCGTCGAGCGAACGCTGCGCGTTGTGACGGATGGCCGCGTCGAAGGCGTCGACGTGCGCGGCTTTGATTCGGAATTCGACGATCAGGGCTAACACGGTGCTGGCCTCCTGCTGGGGTGGTGGGTCCATCGAGTTGCATGTTCGCTTGCGCGGCCAGAGCCGCAAAGCCGGAGATCTCGACGGTGCGTTGCTGACACAGCTGATCGGGCGTGTTGCTCCCTGTGGGGCGCAACACCCTACAACGACTGCAAAAAACGCGGAAACCAGGTCGACAGCCAAGGGAAGTAGGTGATCAACAGCACAACGGTGAAAGTGGCGGTCATCAGCGGCCACAGGTGGCGTGTGATCTCGCCGATGCCGACGCCCGCCAGCTTGGCGGCCACAAACAGCGTGCCGCCCACCGGTGGTGTGTACAGCGCAATTGCCAGGTTGGCCGTCATCATCACGCCCACGTGCACCATGTCCATGCCGAAGTGCTTGGCCAGCGGCAGGAACAGCGGCGCGCTGAGCAGCATCGCCGGCAGCGGCTCGATGAAGATGCCCAGCAGCAGCAGGCACACATTGAACAGCAGCAGGAACATCCACTGTTCGGTGGCCACCAGCTGTATCCATGCAGCCATCTGCACCGCCACCTGTTCCACGGTGATCAGCCAGGCCATCGCACCGGTGGCGCCGATGACCAGCATCACCGTGGCGCTGGTGGAAAAGGCGTTCAGCATCAGCTGCGGGATGCGCTGCCAGCGCAAGTCCTTGTAATAAAACAGCGACACCGCCAGGCCGTAGAACACCGCCACCGATGCTGATTCGCTGGGCGTGAACTGGCCGCTCCAGATGCCACCGATGATGATCAGCGGCATCAGCAGCGCCGGCCCGGCGTCTTGGGTGGCAGCCCAAATTTGTGCCGGTGTGGAGCGGTCTTCGCCGTTGTCAACGCCGGTCTTTTTGCCGTGCCACATGCACATCACGATCAGCGCCAGCGCGGTGGCCAGCGCTGGCAGCAGCCCGGCCATCGACAGCGTGCGCATCGACACACCCGAGATGAAGGCATAGACCAGGAACGGAATCGACAGCGGCATCAGCAACGCTATCGTGCCGGCCACGGCCAGCAAAGCCGCAGCAAAGCCGCGCGAGTAACCGCGCGCCACCATGGCCGGAATGACCAGCGAACCAATGGCCGCGGTGTCGGCGATGGCCGAGCCCGAGACGCCGCCGAACAGCGTGCAGCTGATGACGGTGACCACGCCCAGCCCACCCGGCAACCAGCCAAAGAGCACCCGCGCGAACTCGACAATGCGTTTGCCCACGCCGCCTTGCGCCAGCAGCTCGCCAGCGAAGATGAACAGCGGCACGGCCAGCAGGATGAAAGGCTCGACGCCGCCGATGAAGGACAGGAAGATCGTCTCCAGCGGATGCCCCAGGCCTTGCAGCGCGATGATGCCGGTGGTGGTGATGAGGATTGCGTAGAGCAGCGGCACGCCAGCCAGCGCGATGGCAAAAAAAACGCCAAAAAGGGTCAGGGCTAGCATGTTTCTGCTTTGCCTACAGATAGCGCGTTTCCCGCGGCACGCCGCGCGCGATCTGCCACACGTCCCACGCCACGAAAAGCGCCATCAGGCTGCAGCCCACCGCCATGCCCATGTACTGCAAGGCCATCGGCCACTCCAGCACGGTGAGCTGGTTGCCCCAGTTGGCGTTCACCAGCGACCAGCCGTAGTGCACCAGCACCAACAGCATCGCCAGGCAGGCCGATTGCACGGCCAGGTCGGCCCAGCGGCGACGGGCGGGTGCGAGCTTGTCGATGAACTCGGTGATCGTCATGTGGGCGCCGCGCTGGGCGGCGCAGGCACCGCCCAAGAAGGTGACCCACACCATCAGCAGTTCGCCAAATTCGGTGACCCAGGCCAGGTCCTTGTGGAACAGATGCAAGCAGACGTTGACAAACACCATCGTGGCCATCAAGGCCCCGATGGTGATCACCGCCCAGTCCACCACCCGCCCGATGAAGGCGATGGGCAGCGGCACGGGGGCCACCGGCGAAAGCAGCGGAAGTCGCTCCATCACGCAGCTACTTGACGCTCTTGCGCACGCTTTCGGCGTCTTTCAAGAAGGTGTCGACGTCAGCGCCGTACTTGTCGCGCGCTTTTGCATACACCGGCTGCACCGCCGCGCGGAAAGCTGTGACGTTCGGCTGCCGGTTGATCTTGGCGCCCTTGGCCGCCATTTCCTTCAACTGGTTCTCGTCATTGCCAGCGATCATTTCGCGGCTGAACTTGCCGGCGATCTTGGCGGCTTCGGTCACGGCCTTTTGGTCGGCGGGCGACAGCTTCTGCCAGGTCTTTTCGCTGATGGCCAGCGGGATCGGGCTGTAGACGTGGTTCGTCAACGTGATGTGGGGTGCCACCTCGTAGAACTTGTTGGAAAAGATCGTATCCACCGGGTTCTCTTGGCCGCTGACGGCACCTTGCTGAATCGCGAGATAGACCTCGGGCAGCGGCATGATCTGGATGTTGAAACCCATTGCCTCCAGGGTCCAGCGCATCATCTCGTTAGGAAAAGTGCGCAACTTCTTGCCCTTGGCGTCGTCCGGCGTGTTCAGCGGGTCTTTCGTGGTCATGCTGCGAAAGCCGGCTTCCCATGTGGACAGAAATCGGAAGCCCTTGGCAGGCGCCTTGTCGAACTGGTCGCGCAGCCATTTGCTTTCGTCGTACAGCTTCCAGCCCTGGGCGTAGCTTTCAACCAAGTACGGCAGTGCCGTGAGGTTCAGCGTCGGCACGTGCGGCGCATACGACCCGGTTCCCGAAACCGTGAAATCGATGCCGCCCAGCGCCAGCTGCTCAATGTTCTTCGGGTCGTTGCCCAACTGGCTGCAGCAGAACACCTGCACCTTGTAGCGGCCCTGCGTCAGCTCCTCGACCTTCTTTGCAAACAGCGCTGCTGCGGCCTGGCGCGCGCCGGCCTGCTGGTCGGTGTGGCTGAACTTCAGCACCGTTTGTGCGGTAGCGGGCGGCGCGAAAGTGGCTGCGAAAGTGGCAGCCAGAGCAATGGCCGTCAGGCCCAGGATCGTTTTCATCATGGTCTCCATCAAGGGTGGTCAAGGGTGATGGGGTCGAAGCCGGCCATCGGTACCCTGCGGCCGCTGGCATGCGAGTGGTAGGTGGCCGCCTGCACGTGCAAGTTGGCCAGGTAGTGGCGCGCGCTGTTTTCCAGCGCCGCGCCTTGTCGCAGGTGCGCCAGCATATGGGCCTGCAGCGCCGTGCTGGCGCCGCCGAAGGCACCGCGCCCGGCGCCATCGTCGTAGGCATGCTGGGTTTCGGTGCCCTGGTGGGGCTGCCACCACAGGCGTGCTTCGCCGTCCAGGCACATCACACCACGTTCGCCTTCCAGCCACAGCTCGCCCATCGTGCGACGCGGGTTGGCGGCCGGGTGGCCGTTGAGACGGTTGCCGTCAAACAGCGCGGTGCGTTCGTCGTCGTGTTCGAAGATCAGCAGCCCGGCGTCTTCGCCGGCGATCACCGGGTTCAGGCGGCGCAGCCTGGCCGTGACAGCGCGCACCTCACCCATCAGGAAGCGAAAGGTGTCGATGAAGTGCACAGCTGTCTCGCGCACCAGGAACTGGGGCATCTGCTGGAAGTAGGGCTGGCGGTCCAGGTAAGCCTGCGGGCCCTGGCCGTCACCGGGGCGCAGGCGGAAGGTGATGCCGTGCACGCGGCCAAACCAGCCGGTATCGATGCAGCGG
>JANNMQ010000295.1:0-2510 GCA_031398045.1 Rubrivivax sp. | reverse complement strand
CGCGCGGCCCCGGCCAAACGTGGGGTTGCACACTCCCAACGCTGAAGGCTGCAGCGGGCAGACCAGCGGCGCCAGGCCCAACAAGCTGCGCTGCAGCCGAGGTGCACGGTCCGTGATGACCCCTACTGCCGCTGTGTGGTGGCCCGCGAAACTGTCCGCGAAAGCAAGCGTCTCCTGCTGATAATCGCGGCGTGAACACCCCAGCCCTGACGCCGCCGCAGCCCAGCCGGCTGTCCCTGTACCTTGACCTCATACGCTTCAACCGCCCCGCCGGCTGGTTGTTGCTGCTGTGGCCTTCGCTCAGCGCCTTGTGGATAGCGGCTGACGGCTGGCCCGGCTGGCATCTGTTCATCGTCTTCGTGGCCGGTACGGTGCTGATGCGCAGCGCCGGCTGCTGCGCCAACGACGTGGCAGACCGCGAGTTTGACCGCCACGTCAAGCGCACCGCGATGCGGCCGGTGACGCGCGGCGCAGTGTCGGTACAAGAGGCGCTGCTGGTGGGCGCTGCGCTGGCGCTGGCGGCTTTCATGCTGGTGCTGAGCACCAACCCGTCGGCTATTGTGCTCAGCGCGGCCGCGCTGGCCGTGACGCTGCTCTACCCCTACGCCAAGCGCGTGGTCAGCATGCCGCAGGCGGTGCTGGGCGTGGCTTTCAGCTTCGGCATCCCGATGGCCTTTGCCGCCGCTTTGGGTGGCACTGAATGGAGCCTGCAGGCGCTGAACGCCGCCGTGCCGCCGCACGCGTGGTGGCTGCTGCTGGGCAACCTGTGCTGGGTGCTGGCCTACGACACCGAATACGCGATGGTGGACCGCGACGACGACCTGAAGATTGGCATGAAAACCAGCGCCATCACGCTGGGCCGCTGGGACGTGCCGGCCGTGATGCTGTTTTATGCGCTGTACCTGTTGAGCTGGGCACTGCTGGGCCGCGCCCTGGGACTGGGCGGGTGGTTCATGTTGGGCATCGTTGCAGGCGCTGCACAAGCAGCGTGGCACTACACGCTGATTCGCAACCGCCAACGCGACGGGTGCTTCAAGGCCTTTCGCCTGAACCACTGGCTGGGCTTTGCGGTGTTTGTCGGTGTGGCGCTGGACCTGGCGCTGCGCTGAACAGGAGTTGCGCCGTAGCGCAAAATCGCGCCTTCTTCTTCTGGAGCGTCACCTCATGCGTTATACCCGCCTCATCACCGTAGCCGCCGCACTGGCACTGGCCGCCGCTGGCGCCCACGCCCAGCAGTTCTTCCGCATCGGCACCGGCGGCACCGCCGGCACTTACTACCCGGTGGGTGGCGCCATCGCCAACGCCGTCAGCCAGCCGGGCAAGATCATCGTCACCGCACAAGCCAGCAACGGCAGCGTGGCCAACGTCAACGGCATTGCCGGCGGCGCGATGGAAAGTGGCTTCAGCCAGTCCGACGTGGCCACCTGGGCACAAAAAGGCACCGGCTTGTACGAAGGCAAACCCAACGTGCCGGGCCTGCGCCTGATTGCCAACCTGTACCCCGAAAGTGTGCACGTGGTGGTGAAGAAGGGCAGCGGCATCAAGACCGTGGCCGACCTGCGCGGCAAGCGCGTGGCGCTGGACGAGCCGGGCTCGGGCACGCTGGTCAATGCACGCGCCATCCTGGCTGCGTATGGGCTGAAAGAGTCGGATATCAAACCTGAATACATCAAACCCAACCAGGCCGGCGACAAGATGAAAGACGGCTCACTGGACGCCTTCTTCTTTACCGGTGGTGCACCGGCAGGCGCCATTGCAGAGCTGGCCAGCGCGGGCGGCGGCATTGAGCTGCTGCCGATAGACGGCGCTGCAGCCGAGGCGCTGCGCAAGAGCAGCCCGTTCTTTTCGCCCGACAACATCGCTGCCGACACCTACAAGGGCGTGGCGGCCGTGAACACACTGGCGGTGGGCGCACAGTGGGTCACCAGCGACAAGGCTGATGCCAACACGGTGTATGAAATCACCAAGGCGCTGTTCGGCGCCGAAGCGCAAAAGCAGCTGGCCAGCGGCCACGCCAAAGGCAAATTCATTACCAAGGAAAACGCTGTGCGCGCAGCGGGCATCCCGTTCCACCCGGGTGCTGAACGTTTCTACAAGGAAGCCGGGCTGCTGAAGTAAGCCCGCCTGCCCAACCGCACCGGGGGGCGGCCACCAAGGCCGCCCCTTTTTCTTTGCCGCAACCCAGCACCTGCCATGACCACTGCGCTGCCCGACGACAAGACACTGGCCGAACTCGAACAGAAGTACGACCCCGAGATGCGCTTTCGGCCGCTGACGGCCACTGCGGCTACCGTGGTGGGCGCGCTGTTGCTGCTGCTGTCGGCCTTCCACTACTACACCGCCGGTTTCGGTTTGCTGCATGAAGTAACCCACCGCGGCGTGCACCTGGCGTTTGTGCTGGGCCTGGTCTTTCTGGTCTTTCCGCACCGCCACACGCTGCTGGAAAAAGCCGCCGTGCACCGCGCCAGCGCGCCCGGCAACGTGCCCTGGTTCGACTGGCTGCTGGCTGC
>JANNMQ010000264.1:0-5120 GCA_031398045.1 Rubrivivax sp. | reverse complement strand
CCTGGGCGGCCTGGCCGGTGGTGTGCTGCAGGCCACGTTGCAGGCCCTGTGCACAGGCACGGGTGCAAAGCCCCAAGACTGCCAGGCCTGGATGGGCCCGTGCATAGGGCCGAGGCACTTTGAAGTGCGCGCTGACGTGTTAGCAGCTTTTGGCGCCAACGCCCAAGATGCCGACGAGCGTTTTTTCCTAGCCTGTGATTCGCCCGGCTCAGCCGCGGATGGCCACCCGCGCTGGTGGGCCAACCTGCCGGCGCTGGCCCATCAACAACTGCAGTTTGCGGGTGTCACCTGCATCAGCGATGCAGCCCGCTGCACGTACAGCGAACCCTCAGACTTCTTTTCCTATCGTCGCGACACCATCACCGGGCGCCATGCCGCTGCCATCTGGCGCAGTTGAAGCTGTGGCGTCGACCGCTGCGCTGGTCCGTGCTTCCTCAGCCAAACGGGCGCGGCGGCGCAAGGGCGTGCCCAGGATGTACAGCAACACGCCCAGCGGCAACAAGCCATAGAGCACAAAAGTGAACAAGGCGCCCAGCACCGTGCCCTGGCTGGACATCGCTTCGGCCACCGCCATCATCAACACCACATACATCCAGGCTATGGCCACCAGATACATCGCACCCCACTCCGTTGCAGTCCATGAAAAATCGCACCGTCCGCCGCCGCCCATGCCAGCAGCGGGGGCGTCATTGCGCCGTCAGCGTACTTGCGTAAAACTGGCCATACAACGAGACCGAACATCCCAGGAGACAAACACATGAAAGCCAGCAGCAAAACCGGCGTTAAACCATCCGGCAAGACCTCGAGCAAGGCTTCCGAGAACCTTGCCGCCAAGGCGGTCGGCCAGAGCCCCATGAGCTTCGCAAACTCCGGGCCGGCAACTACCGCGGCCCCGCAGCCCCAGGCTGCTGAAGCCATGACTGCAAGCTTGGGGAGCGCCCTGGGTGCCCTGTCCGGGTTGAACCTGCCCCTGCAGCAGCTGATGCAGATCCAGACCGACTACGTCAAGAATGCCACGGATCTGTGGAACCAGTCGCTGCAGCGTCTGCAGTCCCCCACACCCGACAAGGCCACGCCGATAGCCGACCGCCGCTTTGCCAGCAGTGAATGGATGACCAACCCGGCCGCTGCGGCCACCGCCCAGCTGTATTTGCTGAACGCGCGCACGCTGCTGCAGATGGCCGATAGCATGGAGGGTGATGCCAAGACCAAGGGTCGCATCCGCTTTGCGGTGCAGCAGTGGATCGATGCCAGCAGCCCCAGCAACTTCCTGGCCTTCAACCCTGACGCGCTGAAAAAAGCCCTGGACACCAAAGGCGAAAGCATCGTCACGGGCATGCAGCACTTGCTGGAAGACCTGCAGAAGGGCCATGTCTCGCAAACCGATGAATCGGTGTTTGAAGTGGGCAAGAACGTGGCCACCACCGCCGGCGCGGTGGTATTTGAAAACGAGCTCTTTCAGCTCCTCGAATACAAACCGCTGACGGCCAAGGTGCACGAAAGGCCGATGTTGTTTGTGCCGCCCTGCATCAACAAGTTCTACATCCTGGACCTGCAGCCAGAAAACTCCGTCATCCGTTACACCGTCGAACAAGGCCACCGCACCTTTGTCGTCAGCTGGCGCAACCCCGACGCGTCGCTGGCGGGCAAGACCTGGGACGACTACATCGAACAGGGCCCGATCGCGGCCATCAGCACCGTGAAGGCCATCACCGGTGCAGACACCATCAACACGCTGGGTTTTTGCGTCGGCGGCACCATCCTGGCCACTGCGTTGGCGGTGCTGGCGGCGCGTGGCCAACGTCTGGGCAAAGCCCAGGCGCCAGAGTTTCAACCCGCTCATTCGGTGACGCTGCTGACCACGCTGCTGGACTTTGAAAGCACCGGTGTGCTGGACCTGTTCATCGACGAAACGATGGTGAAGATGCGCGAGCTGACCCTGGGCGAGCAGGCACCCACCGGCCCCGGCCTGATGAAGGGCAAAGACCTGGCCACCACCTTCAGCTTCCTGCGCCCGAACGACCTGGTGTGGAACTACGTCGTGGGCAACTACCTGAAAGGCGAAACGCCGCCGCCTTTTGACCTGCTGTACTGGAACGGTGACGGCACCAACCTGCCCGGCCCCATGTACTGCTGGTACCTGCGCCACATGTACCTGCAAAATGAGTTGCGCCTGCCCAATGCATTGACGGTGTGCGGCGAAAAGGTCGACCTGGGCCGCATCGAGGCGCCGTTTTTTGTCTACGGCTCGCGTGAAGACCACATCGTGCCCTGGACCGCAGCTTATGCGTCCATGCCGCTCATCAAGGGTAAAAAGCAGTTTGTGCTGGGTGCCAGCGGCCACATAGCCGGGGTTATCAATCCACCGGCCAAAGGCAAGCGCAGTTACTGGACCAATTCCCAGGTGCCGGCCAAAGCCGATGACTGGCTGGCCACGGCCACCGAACACCCCGGCAGCTGGTGGACCACCTGGACCGACTGGCTCAAACCTTTGGGCGGCAAACTCGTGAATGCACCCCACAGCCCCGGCAATGCGCAGTACAAAGCCATCGAGCCCGCACCTGGTCGCTACGTCAAAGCCAAGGCCACGGCTTGAACCGGTGCTGGCAGCACCCATGGGTGTGGGCCTATCAGGGCAGACAGGGGTGGTGGCCTGCAGTTCGCGCGGCTAGAGTTCACCAGCGGTGCGCGTCGTTGACGCGCGCAAATTGACGTTAACGAGAGACAACCAGGAGCACAACATGGCACAGAAAGTGGCTTACGTAACGGGCGGCATGGGTGGCATCGGCACCGCCATCTGCCAGCGGCTGCACAAAGACGGCTTCAAGGTCATCGCTGGCTGCGGCCCCAGCCGTGACCATGTGAAATGGATCGACGAGCAGAAGGCACTGGGCTACACCTTCTACGCTTCAGTGGGCAACGTGGCCGACTGGCAGAGCACGGTGGACGCTTTCACCAAGGCCGTGGCCGAGCACGGCAACATCGACGTGCTGGTGAACAACGCCGGCATCACCAAAGACCGCATGTTCCTGAAGATGACGCCCGAAGACTGGAAGGTGGTGATCGACACCAACCTGAACAGCATGTTCTACGTCACCAAGCAGGTGGTGCCGGGCATGGTTGAAAAAGGCTGGGGCCGCATCATCCAGATCAGCAGCGTGAACGGCGAAAAGGGCCAGGCCGGGCAGACCAACTACTCAGCCGCCAAGGCCGGCATGCACGGCTTCACGATGGCGCTGGCGCAGGAAATGGCGGCCAAGGGCGTGACGGTGAACACCGTGAGCCCCGGTTACATCGGCACTGAGATGGTCCGCGCCATCAAACCCGAAGTGCTGGAGAAGATTGTTGCCACCATCCCCGTCAAGCGGCTGGGCACGCCCGACGAAATCGGCTCCATCTGCGCCTGGCTGGCAGGGGATGACTCGGGCTTCACCACGGGTGCTGACTTCAGCTGCAACGGCGGCCTGCACATGGGATAAGCGCCTGCGGCGCTTATCCCTTCGGGCGAATGTTGAGCTCCCCCGAGCCCCCTCCAAGAGGGGGCTCCAGTCAGAAGCTTGATAGAACCTCTGCAGAAGCTCGACCGACCGCGGTTCGACAGCAGTGCAAAAGTCAAGTGCCGGCGATGAAGAACTTGATCACCGACTTGGCCGCAAAGCCCAGCAGGCCAAAGCCCAGCGCCAGGAAGAGCACAAAGGTGCCGAACTTGCCGGCTTTGGATTCACGCGCCAGCTGGAAGATGATGAACACCATGTACAGCATGAAAGCGCCGACCCCAAAGGTCAGCCCGAAGCCGGCGATCTGCTCTTCGGTGTAGCCAAACATCAGAGCGTTTCCGCCGCATCAGGGTCTGCTGCAGCGCCCACCAAATCGCAATAGGCGTGCCAGCTGGCATGCGAGAGCCACGGCGCCACCACCACCAGACCCACCAGCATGGACGCCATGCCCAGCGCTGACAGGCCCATCAGCAGCGCTGCCCACAGCGCCAGTGGGCCGGGCGACGCCAGCACGGCGTCCCAGCTGGTCAGCACCGCCTGCAGCACCGTGGCCTTGCGGTCCAGCAGCAGCGGTATGGCCACCACGCTGGATGCAAACACCGGCGCGGCCAGCACGCCGCCCAGCATCAGCCAGGCTTCAAACAGCCAGCTGTTGTCTTGCGCCACCACGTAACGCAAAAAGTCCAGCGGGCGCGTGATGGGCACCTCGGCAAAGCTGGTGATCATCGACGCCGATGTGAACACCCAGCCTGTGCCCGCCAAGCCCAGCAGCAAACCAAAGTGCACCAGCCGCGGGTCTCGCGTGCGCCACACCCGCAGCACGTCGGCCAGGCCGGGCTGCGGCTGGCCGTGCTGCAAGGCGCGGCTGACGGCGTACAGGCCAGTGGCCACCACGGGCGCGACGATCAGAAAACCGCTGAAGGCGCCGGCCATGATCCAGAAATCGTCATGCGCCCACCACACCACGGCCAGGCCAAACAGCGCAGCCACCAAGCCATGCGCCAAGCCAGGCAGGGGGCAACGCAGCAAGTCTTGCCAGCCCTTGCGCAACCACAACAAGGGCTGCGCCATGCCCACCACGCGCACCGGTGGTCGCTGAAAGGGTTTGGGCAGGTGCTGCGCCGGCGAACGGGGCGCTGTTGGGGGTGGCGGGGCAGGCGGCATGGTGGCGTGCGTTCGGCAAAGTCTAGATGGGTGGCCTTTGGGCAAGCTTGATGCAGGTCACACGGCGCCGGGGGTGCTGTGGATCAGCTGGCTGGCGTGTGTTCGCAGGCTGGCTGGCGACGCATCGTTCAGCGCCACGTGCTGTGCCTGGTCAAACTGCGCGTAGTTGCGCTGCATGGAGCGCAGATAAACCGGGTCGTAATGCAGTTCCAGCAGTTCTTGCACCACCTGTGCCAGTGGGCCTTGCTGCCCTGGACGGGCAACCGGCTGGCCCCCAGCGGCGGCAGCCTGCAAACGCGCCAGGGCCTGCCAGCGCTGCACCGTCTGCGCGCCGCGCAGTTCAACCAAGGGCTGCAGCTGGCTGCAGAACTGCTCGGTGTCCTCCACAAAGTGGGGGTAGTCCTGCAGCAAAAACGCCACCCGCGCAGGCAAGGCCATGTGCAGGCGCACACAAGTGGA
>JANNMQ010000219.1:0-3286 GCA_031398045.1 Rubrivivax sp. | reverse complement strand
CACTGGCGAGTGTTGGCCGCCGGCTTGGACACCGAGCGCTGGTTCAACGATGGACAGGCGGTGGGCACAGGGGGCATCGTCAACCCGCAACCCACGCGACTGCCCAGCGGGCAGTATTACTACCGCTTGGCCAGCAGTTCGAGTCCGCGCGCGGCGCAGCTGGGTGGCCCCTGGTGGCTGGACTACGAAAACTTTGCAGCGGTGCGGCGCTTTGCGCAAGAAAACGGCTACGGGCTGCGTGACGCCGCCAGGCTGATGCTGGCGCTCCCCCCTGCATGGACGCGGGTGGATCTGTTGGTTCGGGCGCTGCTGCGCCAACCTTTGCGCGCCTACACCGGCTTGGGCAAGCCTGCGCAAGAACCCGTTGCGAAACCTGTGCAAAAGCCGATCTCGCCTTTTGGTGCAGCAAGTGCAGCAAGTGTTCGGCGTGACCCCTTCGAACAGGCGGCTGTGCCTGTACCGGGCAGCCGCTGGATACCGACACAGCAGGTGGCCATTCGTCAGCTCTACGTGCCCGGTCTGGGCACTGCGGTCGATGGCAAGCCTTTGTATGAGACGGTCTTTAATCAGCCGGTGGAAATCAAACACCTTTGATGGCGTCAGCCGTCGCCGTTGTCTGGCTTCAGGAAGTTGAAAAGTGACTGCGGTACCTTCATCCCCTTCAAGCCCTTCAGGCTCTTCAGGCCCATCAGGCCCTTCGCCCGCTTCAACCCCGCCACCCACTCCACAAGGTGCCGGGCCCGAAGTCGACGACGAGAAGACCCAAGTGGCGCAGCCGCCGGCCGTGGGCTTGACCACTACCGATCTGCCTCTGTTCGGCGACGAACCCATGCCGCACCACACGGGCTCGCCTGAAAACGAGCGCACGGTACTGGTGGACCCGAAGGCAGCATCACCAGGTGCAACCAGTCAAGAAACCGACAACGACGAGACGCAGGTCAACCCTGCAGCGCTGGCGGGACTGCCGCCGTTGACTGAGCGAGCATCAACTTCAGCTGGCGCAAACGGCGACGCGCAACACAAACCTGCTACAGGCACCCTGCCGGGCCATTCCATCACGGGGGTGCCTTCACAGCCGGTTCTATCAGAAGCTGAAGGCGGTGGTCCGCAAGCCTCTTTTCGCCAAGTAGGGCGTTACGTGGTTGAAGCGCGGCTGGGCCGCGGCGGCATGGCCACGGTTTACCGCGCGCAGGACCCGCAGATCGGTCGCGCACTGGCGATCAAGTTCCTGCATGCCGCCATGGCCGAAGACGAAGACTGCCACGCACGCTTTTTGCGCGAGGCCCGCGCTGCGGGTGGCCTTCAGCATCCCAACATCGTGGCGGTGTACGACGTGGGCGAAATCGAAGGCCGGCCCTACATGGCGATGGAACTGGTAGAAGGGGCGCCGCTGTCTGACACACTCGAAAAAACCAAGCAGATGCCGGCGCGCGCTGCTGCAGCCATCGCGCTGCAACTTGCACGGGCGCTGAGCTACGCGCACGAGCGCGGCGTGGTTCACCGCGACATCAAGCCTGCGAACATCATGTTGCTGGCCGACGGCAAGACCGCCAAGGTGATGGACTTTGGCATCGCCCACATCGACGACGGCGGCAGCCAGCACACCCAAGTGGGGGCGGTGCTGGGTACGCCGCAATACATGTCACCCGAGCAAACGCGCGGTGAGAAGCTGGACGGCCGCTCAGACCTGTTCTCTGCAGGCGTGGTGCTCTACCAGATGCTGACGGGAGAACGCCCCTTTCGGGGTGACAGCCTGATCGCCATCGCCACCAAGATTGCCAGCGAGGCGCCGACGCCACTGGCACAACTTCGGCCTGACGTACCCGCATCGCTGCGGCGTGTGGTTGACCGTTGTTTGGCCAAAGTGCCGGCGCAGCGTTTTGCATCGGGTAACGACATGGCCGATGCGCTGGCCAAGGTGCTGGCAGAGATGGACGAGGCCGAGCACGAAAAAAGCCAACCGCGAACCGTGCCCTTGCGCGTCAAGTGGGCGCTGGCCATGGCCGCCATTGTTGCTGTGGTGATGGGCATCACCGCCACGATCGTCACCCAAAAACAGTACACCGCCTTGATGGGCCAAGCGACGGACTACGGTGCCTCATTGGCGCGCTTCATTGCGCGCCAAAACGCGGCCAGCGCTTTGAATGAAGAGTGGGAAGTGGTTGATGTGGCGTTGCAAGAGATGATGAAAACCGGCACCTTTGAGCGCATCGTTTTCATCGACAAGGCAGGCATCGTCAGGGCCGCGAGCATGCCTGCATTGCTGGGCCTGCCCTACAAGCCAGCGGGCACCGCAAGCCATGGGAAATTGGCCGGTGACGCCGCTGCACATCATTACCAAGTAGGTGCAGAGCCAGTGCTGGGCTTTGAGGCGCCTGTGAGCTTTCAGAACACGCCGGTAGGCCGCATTGCGCTGGGCATTGCAGAAAAGCCTTTGGTGCAGGTTGCGCAGTTGTCGATTACGTTGATGATCACCCTGGCGCTGGTAACGGTGACTGCGGTGGCGCTGGCCATGTACTTTCTGGCCAACTGGTTTGCCAAGCCGATCAGGCTGGTCAGCAATTCAATGAAAGAGATCGCCAAAGGCAACCTGACCCACCGCATCGGCGAGCAGCGCAAAGACGAATTTGGTCAGTTGTTTGCAGACTTCGACGCCATGGCGCAGGCCCTTCAAAGCCGAGAGTCGGCGCCGCCACTGGCGGTGGATGGTGCCCCGGTCCCGGTCGAGACGCAGGCCCAGACGCCAGTGCAGACCCAGCCTGAGCATCCAGCGCAGCCGGCTGCCTGATGGGCACTGCGCACAGGGTCCCGCTGGGGCAAGCGCTGGAGCAAGCGGTTGCGGTTGCCGCCGCACCAGGTGGCATTAAAAGTCTTGCTGCGCGCGTGCCACCTGTTGCTGGTTTTGCCATGCCTGTGGCCAAACCTGTGCACAGACGGCCACTGACGTGGCTGACCTTGCTGGGGTGTTTGCTGTTGGCCGTGGCCTGCACCGCACCGCGCGGGCCCGCGTTGGCACCCGCTCAAGTGCTGTCGAACCAGGCCACCACCGCATCGTCAGCGCACCGCATGGAACCGGCACCCTCCGCACCAACGTCGCCCGCGGCTCCACCCTATGGGCAGGTGTTGGGCCGCAATCAGCACCTGCTGGTGTATGTGCCGCAGGTTGGGGACAGCTTGCAGAGCATTGCCAGGAACTTTCTGGGCTCGGCCGATGAGGCCTGGCAGCTTGCCCAGGCCAACCCGGGTGCGGCTCAGCCCACGCCAGGCCAGCCGCTGGTGGTGCCAC
>JANNMQ010000218.1:0-2880 GCA_031398045.1 Rubrivivax sp. | reverse complement strand
CAGCTCTTCGCGCCAATGAAAAGCCGACGGAACCATGTACTCGGGCAGCGACTCACCCAGCCTGGCTCGCAGATCCTCAACCTCGAGCTGCGGGCCGCAGTAGAAGGCCACGAGGCGTTTGCTCGCGTCGGCCGCGCCGGCGATCACCACGGCAGCGTGGCGTACCCCCGGCACCCGCAGCAGCGTGTTCTCGATCTCGCCGATCTCGATGCGGAAGCCGCGGATCTTGACCTGGCTGTCGCGTCGGCCGAGGAAGACCAGCTTGCCGTCCCGCAGCCAGCGTCCGTGGTCGCCGGTGCGGTACAGGCGCTGGCCTTCACGGTGTGGATCTGACATGAAGGCCAGGCGGGTGCGCTCGTCATCGTTGATGTAGCCGCGACCGACACAGATGCCGGAGAAGACGATCTCACCGGGGGCACCAAGAGGCACTGGTGCAAGATGCTCATCCACGACATAAACGTGCACGTTGCGAACCGGGCGACCGAGAGGGACACGCTCCCCGTCAGGCGCCCGATCCATCACTTCGTGGTTGGTGTCGTCTGAGGTTTCAGTCAGCCCGTAAGCGTTGGCCAGCTTGATTTCCGGCTTGACGGCGAACCAGCCCCGGGTGAGCTCCATCGTCAACGCCTCGCCCGTGACCGAGACGCAGTGCAAATGCGGAAGATGGCGCGGGTGCCGCTGCAGATAAGACACGACAACAGCCAAGTAAGAGGGCACCACCTGCAGCACGCCGACCCGCCCGTTGACGATCTTGTCGACGAAGCGCTCGACGTCCAGGATTTCCGCCTGTTCGATCAACAGCGTGCGGCCACCCACCAGCAACGCCGCGACCAGTTGCCACAGCGAGATGTCAAAACACTGCGGAGCTGTCTGTGCAACCACCTCCCCTTCGCCGACCCCCAGGTCTTCAATCTTGGCGTACAGGTGGTTGACCATGCCCTCGTGCTCGCACATCGCGCCCTTGGGCTCACCGGTAGACCCTGATGTGAAGTAGATGTAGGCCAGCTGATCCGGCGCGACCTTGACGCCGAGATCACCGTCAGCATGGCCTTCTTCGTAAAGCGCGTCGATGAAGAGCTTGCGAACCTTGGGCCGTGATTCGAGAGCCCGCACCAGCGTGCCGGTGCTGGCCTGCTCGGTGAGCACGATGCTGCAGTCGGCTCGCCCAAGGGTGGTGGCGATGCGATCGGCCGGAAAGTGCGGCTCAATGGGCAGGTAAACACCACCGGCCTTGAAAATGGCCAACACGGCCGCCATCCAGTCCAGGTTGCGCTCGGTCACCACCGCCACCACGTTTTCGCGGGCCAGCCCGCGCGCCAGCAAGGCACGCCCCAGCCGGTTCGCGCGTGCGTTGAGCTCACGGTAGGTCCACTGCCGGCCCGCATGTTCGGCTGCAACAGCCTCAGGGTGTGCCTTCACCCGCTGTTCAAACAGTTCGTGAAACCGGAGGTCGGGCAAAGCCCGCTGCGGCCCCGCGAGCCCTTCCAGTTGAAAGCTCAGCTCCTGCGCGGACAGCAGGCCCAGCCGTCTGTGCGGCCCCTGCGGATCGGCGGCAAACAGCTCGAGCGCGCGCAAGTGATAGCCGGCCAACCTGGCGGCATGGTCGGCATCGATGACCTCGGTGCGGTAGCGCATCCGCAGTGTGATTCGACCTTCACGCTGCAAAAAGCCGACGCGCAGCACGGTGTCAGGGGCGAGATCACCCTGCTCATCGAGTGCGTCGAATTCGGTTTCGAAAGGCGGGCCGCTCAGGTGCAGCTTGCGCCTCAGGCCATCGACGTCAAAGTCCTGGTGCGCCAGAAGCTCTGTCTCACGTTGTCGGACGTCCAACAGCATGGCGCGCCAAGTGTCGGGTTCGGTCGTCAGGGCGCAGGGAAGCGCCGGGCGGCCCGCTGCGGCCACATAGCCGGTGACCACCTCGCGCTCGCCGGACAGTGCGGCCAGTACCTTGGCGTGCGCGGCCAGCAGCACCGTGTTGAGTGGCACCTGCAGCTCGTCGGCCAAGCGTTGCAGCGACGCCAACAGCTCATCGGGCACCGCCACTTCGTACTTGGCGACACCCACGCTTGCACCGAAAGTCCATCGTGCAATCGCGGTGAACCCGCCGGCAAGCAGCCTTCCGCGCCAAAAGGAACTGCTGATTTCCGCTGGCGTACTCATCGCGTTCTTCCTGCGCTCTGCCCGGCCATGGCGGTGTGCGTGCTGCGCATTGCCGTTGCCGGGTTTCCACCCCAATGTGCATTCGCTGGAACCTCTTCGCCCTTCATCAGGAAGGAAGCGGGGGCCAGGGTTACGCCATCACCCAGCGTCGTGCCGTAGTGGACGAGTGAGCCGACACCGATCGTGCAGCCGTTGCCGACAGCGATGCGATCGGACTTGAAGTTGCCGTCTTCCTGCGAGTGGGGCTGGATCAAGCTGCCTGCATTGAGAACGCAGTCATCTCCGACGCTGACCAGCGTCCGTTCCGCGATGTTTGCCCCGTCGTCGAAAACGCGCTTGCCGATGCGCACCCCCAACAGCCGCCACAGCAGGCTTTTGAACGGCGTGCCATTGAACAAGTTCAGGCTGGCGTATGCAGACAGCTTCCAGTGGCGCTCGTGCCACCAGAAGTACGGTTCGTAGATGGAACAGTGCCGCGGCTGCAGGGGCTGAAACAAGGTGCTGAGCCGATCAACCAGCACAACGTGGGCAGCGTTCACCACCAGCGAGACAACAAGGTACAGCGCGACCACGAACATGGGCGCCACCGGGAAGAGGCCGGCGCAAACCCAGGCGAGCATCGCCAGCTCGAAGGCCAAGATCCAGTTGGAGAGCAGGAAGAGGCCGATGGTGGCCGGGTTGTGCTTGATCTTGGCGGCCAGGCGTCGACGTAACTCATCG
>JANNMQ010000215.1:0-2270 GCA_031398045.1 Rubrivivax sp. | reverse complement strand
ATGAAGGTGGTGCCCACGTTGCCGCCGAAGTAGGTGCTCCACAGCAGCGCGCTGCCATCGGCCTTCAGCTTCGACACAAAGCTGGCGTAGCTGCCGAATCCGCCCCCCGCAGGGCTGTTGCTTTGCAGCGCGCCGGCGGTGGTGGGGAAGCTGGCGGAGCCGGTGCTGCCGACCACATAGACGTTGCCCGCCGCGTCCAGCACCAGCGCGCGGCCGAATTCTGAGCAGCTGGTGGCGCCCGCAGCTTCGGTCTTGCCACTGAGGTAAGAGGCGTAGCCCAGCGCCTTCAGGTCGGGTGTGAGCTTGGCTACAAAAGCAAAACCGTTCAGCGGCGCCGGGCCTTGCACGCAGTGTTGCGACATGTCGGTGGGTGCCGTCTGCAACGCGCCTGCCGTCAGCGGCAGGTTGGTGGTGAAAGCCTGCCCAGTCAGCCAAGGGGCGCCGCTGGTGTCGAGCGCCATGCCCAGGACATCCACGCCCTGCAAGGTGCTGTTTGGCTGTGGGTTGTCGACGCCGTAGTAGCTGGCGGCCACCAGTTGCGGCGCGCCGTTCACCAGCGGACTGAAGCGCGCCACAAAGGCCGCGCTGCCAGTGGCTAACGTTGTTTTGTAGGCACCCGCCGTGGTCGTCAGGCCCGGGCCTGCGGTGCCGCCCAGCACCGGTGCACCCGTGGTGTCGAGCGCCAGGCCTCGCGCCTGGGCCGCGCTGCTGCTGCTGCCGTAGTAGGTGGCATAGGCCAGCTTGGACCCGTCAGGTGACAACACCGCCAGGTAGGCGCTTTTCTGGCCTTTGTAGGTGGCCTGGTGGGCACCAGCGGTGGTGGGGAAATCGGCCGACGTGGTGTCGCCGGTGACGTAGGCGTTGCCCGCCGCATCCACCGCGATCGCGCTGCCGTGGTCGGTTTCGCTGCCTCCCAGGTAAGTGGAGTACAGCAAGGTACCGGCGGCATCAAATTTGCTAACCACCAGGTTGTAGCGCAGGCCGCGCGCCGTGCGGCTGCGTTGCAAGGCGTTCCCAGAGACCAGAAAGTCGTCTGAAACGCTGTGCCCCAGCACGTAGGCATGGCCTTGTGTATCGAGCGTCATCGCGGCCACTTGGTCATCGTGCGTGCCGGTCAGGTAGGTGGAGTACAGCAGCTTGACCACCGGGTCGATGACGAGGGGGTAGCGTGTGTCGTAAGCCGGCAGCGCAAAACGCACAGCGCCGTGTTCGCCCAGCACCCAGCGTGCGTCCAGCGTGATGCGCTGGCCGTTGATATGCTGTTGCAGCACCGGGCGCTGCACACGCAGCACACCGCCCGGGCCGTCCAGCAGCAAGGCACCATCGGCATCGATAGCGGGTACTTGGCTGCCGCTGACCTGCATCTGCATGAAACCGGGGTTGGCGCCGGGCTGCACCACAAGGTCGAACTCCAGCTCGCCGTCGCGGCTGTAATAGACGAGATCGATGCCCGGGTACAGGCTGGTGTAGCGCAGCTGGCGCACCTGCTGCACACCGTGCCGCCAGCGCGTGGGGTCTGCGCCTTGCAGGTGGTGGGCGCGTGCGGCCACCGGTTCACGCTCTTCAAAGGGGCCGCCGCGGCGGGCGTTGACAAAGCGCAACTGCGCCTGGGCCTTGCCGGGCACCGCCAGCGCCAGGCCGTCGTCAAACACCGCCAGTTGGTGCCCGGGCCCGCGCGCCAGGTAGCGCACGTTTTTAGCGGCCTGACCCTGGTTGCGTTCAAAACGGATCTGCCGCGCTTCGATGGCGCGCAGCGCGGCGCTGGTGGCCACGGGCTGCGCTGGTGTAGCGGGTGCAGGCACGGGCTGCGCGGGCGGGCTGGGCCATCGGGCCGGGGCCGCCAGCACCAGCAGCCATGCCCCAACCAGCAAGGGCAGCAGCACAGGCCCTTTCCATGCTGCGCTGCGCGCGGCCCCTGCCGGCCCTGCTGTGCCCACCTGTCCGAAATCTTGATGGCCCATCTTGCACCCCCTGCGTTGCTGCTGGGGCATGTTCGGCCTGGGGCAGCGGCTGGAGCAAGCGCAGGGGGGTGACCTGCAGGTGACATCGTGCAGGGCCCGCTGGCGGCGCGAAACAAACTCGGCCGCTTGGGTAGCCTGGGCCGGCTGATCAGGCCGTCTTATCAGGCCGTCTTATCGGACCGTCTTACACGGCCGTCTGAGCAGCCCCGCGGCGCAGACCCAGCAGCTGCGTGTCCACCGCGTGCGCGCCCGCATGCCGCAGGTCAAAGGCCCCGGGCTCCAGGATCCAGTTCTGGATCAAGCCGTCCA
>JANNMQ010000207.1:0-3134 GCA_031398045.1 Rubrivivax sp. | reverse complement strand
TCAACACCGGCGACGG
Source organism: Rubrivivax sp. (assembly GCA_031398045.1). Lineage (GTDB taxonomy): Bacteria > Pseudomonadota > Gammaproteobacteria > Burkholderiales > Burkholderiaceae_C > Rubrivivax. The sequence goes on along the minus strand of JANNMQ010000207.1, from coordinate 3,118 downwards.
CATGGGCATGGCTGCCCGCGCCGGCCTGCCGCTGGAAGACATGGAGTTCTGGCAGTTCCACCCCACCGGCGTTGCCGGGGCGGGCGTGCTGATCACCGAAGGCGTGCGCGGCGAAGGCGGCATCCTGATCAACAGCAACGGCGAGCGCTTCATGGAGCGCTACGCGCCCACCCTGAAGGACCTGGCGCCGCGCGATTTCGTCTCGCGCTCGATGGACCAGGAGATCAAGGAAGGCCGTGGCTGCGGGCCCAACAAGGACTACATCAACCTGGACATGACGCACCTGGGCGCAGACACCATCCTGAAGCGACTGCCCAGCGTGTTCGAGATCGGCCACAACTTCGCCAACGTCGACATCACCAAGGAACCCATTCCCGTCGTGCCGACCATCCACTACCAGATGGGGGGCATCCCCACCAACATCCACGGCCAGGTGGTGACACCCGAAGTTGGCAAACACTATGGCAACCCCAACAGCGTGGTGCAAGGCTTCTACGCGGTGGGCGAATGCAGCTGTGTCAGCGTGCACGGCGCCAACCGGCTGGGCACCAATTCATTGCTCGACCTGCTGGTCTTCGGCCGTGCCGCGGGCAACCACATCGTTGACAGCGGGCTGAAGAAACAGTCGCACCAGGAACTGCCGGCCGACGCTGCCGACCGTTCACTGGCGCGCCTGGCGCGGTTGGACAGCAGCACCAGCGGTGAATACGCACAAGACGTGGCAAACGACCTGCGCAACACCATGCAGCAGCATGCGGGTGTGTTCCGAACCGAGAAGATGCTGGACGAGGGTGTGGTGAAAGTGGCGGCCATTGCAGAGCGCGTCAAGCACATCACGCTCAAAGACAAGAGCAAGGTATTCAACACCGCCCGCATCGAAGCGTTGGAGGTGGACAACCTCATTGAATCAGCCCAAGCCACCATCGTGTCGGCAGCCGCGCGCAAAGAAAGCCGGGGCGCACACACCGTCAACGACTTTCCCGACACCACCGAATTTCCCAATGGCCGCAACGACCCGGTGTGGCTGAAACACTCGCTGTGGTACAGCGAGGGTAACCGCATGGACTACAAACCCGTTCAGTTGAAGCCACTCACGGTGGAGTCGGTGCCGCCCAAAGTTCGCACCTTCTAAACCAGCAGAACCCAGCGGCACTTTCCGCAGCCCGAGCCCCAAGGCAATCGACATGACCCTGCGCACTTTCCAGATCTACCGCTACGACCCCGACACTGACGCCAAGCCGCGCATGCAGACCTTGCAGGTGGAACTGGATGGCAACGAGCGCATGCTGCTCGACGCACTGAACAAGCTGAAGGCGGTGGACCCCAGCTTAAGCTTTCGGCGCAGCTGCCGCGAAGGGGTGTGTGGCTCGGACGCGATGAACATCAACGGCAAAAACGGCTTGGCCTGCCTGACCAACATGCGCACGCTGCCGGGCACGATTGTTTTGAAACCTCTACCGGGGCTGCCCGTCATCCGCGACCTCATCGTCGACATGACCCTGTTCTTCAAGCAGTACAACAGCATCAAGCCCTACCTCGTCAACGACACCCAGCCGCCAGAGAAAGAACGCCTGCAGAGCCCCGAAGAGCGCGACGAACTCAATGGCCTGTATGAATGCATCCTGTGCGCCAGCTGCTCCACGGCCTGCCCCAGTTTCTGGTGGAACCCCGACAAGTTCGTCGGCCCGGCAGGCCTGCTGCAGGCTTATCGGTTCATTGCCGACAGCCGTGACGAAGACACCGCCGGCCGCCTGGACAACCTGGAAGACCCCTACCGGTTGTTCCGTTGCCACACGATCATGAACTGTGTGGATGTCTGCCCCAAGGGTTTGAATCCCACCAGGGCCATCGGCAAGATCAAAGAACTGATGGTGCGCCGGGCTGTCTGAGCCCAACGCAAACTGGCATGTCGATGCGCCTCGATGAACGGTCGCTCAGCAAGCTGAAATGGCGTTGCCGCCGTGGCTTGCTTGAAAACGACTTGTTTATCGAACGTTTCTTCCGCCAGCATGAGGAGACGATCACCACACGGCAGGCCGCCGGGCTGCAAGCCCTGATGGACCTGCCGGACAACGACCTGCTGGACCTGCTTTTGCGCCGCAAGGACCCGCAGGCCGAGCTGGATATTGCTGAGGTGCGCGAGGTCTTGGCGTTGATGCGTCAGCCCGCCCTACCTAGCCAGTCAACCCAATGAAAGGCCCACACCGGGATCACTGCCATGACCACAACCACGACACCTGCCATGACCCCTTCTGACGTCAAAGCCACCCTGTCGTTTTCTGATGGCAGCCCGAGCATGGACCTGCCGATCTACAAGGGCACCGTCGGCCCTGACGTGATCGACATCCGCAAGCTCTATGCGCAGACCGGCAAGTTCACCTACGACCCGGGTTTTTTGTCCACCGCGTCGTGCAACAGCAGCATCACCTACATCGACGGCGACAAGGGCGAGTTGCTGTACCGCGGCTACCCCATCGAACAGCTGGCGCAGAACTGCGACTTCCTGGAAACCTGCTACCTGCTGCTAAAGGGCGAATTGCCCAATGTGGAGCAGAAGACCAGCTTCGTGAAGCTGGTGACCAACCACACCATGGTCAACGAGCAGATGCAGTTTTTCCTGCGCGGCTTTCGGCGCGACGCGCATCCGATGGCGGTGATGACGGGTTTGGTGGGCGGTTTGTCGGCTTTTTATCACGACAGCACCGACATTCATAACCCCGTGCACCGCGAGATCTCGGCCATACGGTTGATAGCAAAAATGCCCACGCTGGTGGCCATGGCCTACAAGTACGGCACCGGCCAGCCTTACATCTACCCGAAGAATTCCTTAAGCTACAGCGCCAACTTCATGCGCATGATGTTTGCCACACCGTGTGAAGAGTACGAGCCTAACGACGTATTGGTGCGTGCCATCGACCGTATCTTCATCCTGCACGCCGACCACGAACAAAACGCCAGCACCTCCACCGTGCGCCTGTGCGGCAGCTCGGGCACCAACCCGTTTGCGGCCATCGCCGCCGGCGTGGCTTGCCTGTGGGGACCGGCCCATGGAGGCGCCAATGAAGCAGCGCTGAACATGCTGGGTGACATCCAGCGCCAGGGTGGCGTGGAAAAGATC
>JANNMQ010000193.1:0-1740 GCA_031398045.1 Rubrivivax sp. | reverse complement strand
CGAACTCACCCACGTAGTACTGCACCATCCACAGCGCCAGCGCCACGTAGCCGCCGAACACGATGCTGTAGTACTGGCAGTACTTGACGACCTTGGGGTCCTTCAGCATCTTCAGCTGATCGCTGAACTTGGTGTGCGACGGCACCAGGTGCCTGGGGTCGCTGCTGCTGCCGAACCAGAACAGGATCACGGTGCCCAGCATCACCGCCGCATACACCTGGGGCACCAGCGTCCAGCCACCCACCAGCAACAGTGCCGGCGCGACGAACTTGTTGACGGCAGAGCCGGAGTTGCCGGCGCCGTAGACACCCATCGCCATGCCCTGGCGGCTGCGCGGGAACCAGCGCGCCACGTAAGGTGTGCCGACCGAAAAAGAACCGCCGGCCAGGCCCACGAAGAGGCCGATGATCAGGAAGTGCCAGTACGCGGTGGCGTAGCTCATCAGCCAGATGGCCGGCACGGTGACCGCCATCAGCACGGCCATCACGATGCGGCCGCCGTACTTGTCGGTCCAGATGCCCAGCGGCACGCGGATCAAGGAGCCGGTGAGCACGGGTGTGGCGGTGAGCAGGCCGAACTCGGTGGCGTTCAGGCCCAGCGTCTTCTTCAGCGGGATACCGATGACGCCGAACATCATCCAGACCATGAAGCACACGGTGAAGGCCAGCGTGCTGACGATCAGCACCGACCAGGCTTGGCGCGGAATGGGGGCGTGGGAATGGGCCATGAATCAATCTCGTCTTGTGGTTGACGAGACTGTCTGCCCTGCGGGCAGGGCTGAACATCCGCCTGTTGGCCATGTGCAGCGCGGCAGACGAACGATGGCGCTGCACCCGGGCATAGTTCTGAAGGACTACGCCAGGCAGATTTGTTTCAGAACTTGACCTGGGTCAACGTGCCGGATTCAGAAGCGGGGCCAGACTGGCCCAAAGCTGCCCTTCGATTCCTCACAACCGCACAAAACCATGACTTCAACAACACCCCCTCTCACAGCCGGTCTGCCGGGCCCTGCGGTTGATGCCGCTTCGCTTTCAACTTCAGAAGCTGCGCGTGCAGAAGTGCTGACAGCACTGAACGAACTGCTGGAGGCCGAACGCGCAGGCGCGCGGGTGGCCCTGGAGACCGCCCGCGAGATCACAGCACCCGACTTGGTGGCGCTGGTGCAGGACATCCACAACGATGAGGTGCACTGGTGCGGCATGCTGATGCGCACGGTGCAGTCGCTGGGCGGCACACCGTCCAGCACCACAGGGGCCTTTTATGGCAAGTCCATGGCCATCGCTGATGTGGACGAGCGGCTGAAATTCTTGAACCGGGGCCAAGCTTGGGTGGTCCGCAAGCTGCAAGCGCTGATACCGCGCATCGTCGACGCCAGCGCACGCGCTGACTTGGACCGCATGCTGAGCGCGCATCACCACAACATCAGCCGCGTGGAAGCCCGCTACGCGCCCGACTAGTGTGCGCGTCTTGATGGGGCCGTCAGCACAGCCATTTGTCTTTGCACGAGGGTCTTTGCACGCGGCAAGCCAGAGATCATGGTCCTGCTTGCATTGACATGGTTGGGACCACGCTGCCATGGCCTAACATACGTCAAACGATCTGCGCACGTTTTGTGTCGCCTCATTGACCAAGCGCAACGGCCGACAGGCGGCGATTCGTGATGCTCAACGTGGCATGCTGCCCTGCTCGTTTGTTGCGACCAGTCGTTTCAACAATGACATGAACAGATCCGATTGGCGC
>JANNMQ010000146.1:0-2723 GCA_031398045.1 Rubrivivax sp. | reverse complement strand
GGAACTGGGCCGCGCAGCTTGGCCTGCCCTTCATCGGCGTGCTGCGTGAAACACAGGCCTATGTGAAGAGCGTTGAACATGGCCTGACCGTGTTTGACCTGCCGCCCGCTAAAGTGGCTGCCGACCTTGCGCAATGGGCGCCTATCATCGAATGGTTGCGCCCTGTGCTGGAGAGCAAACCCGCGGCCAGCGCCGATGCCTTGCGGCCCAGCTACAAGCCCAACGCAGCGCCGCATGAACGCACACAAGGCATCACCATACCGGGCGGGTTGACGGCCGACCTGGCTACAGCTTCACCCGTGTCACCTGGGTCACCCGCCAAACAGCCGCGTCAGCCGCTTGTGCTGTCGCCCCACTCGCCCGGCAGCTGGGGCAACCGCCTGGGCAAAGTGTTGGCACTGCCGCTGCGACGCTTTTTGGTCAGCAAGCCTTGACCGGGAAAGCGCACGGCCGCCCGCTCAAGCCAGAAAATAACGCTTCGTACCCGCCAGCAGCATTTCCACCGCAATCGCGGTCAGCACTAGGCCCATCAGTTTTTCCAACGCCGTCACCACGGCTGCGCCCAGCCAGCGGCGCAGATGGTCAGCACCCAGCAGCGTGGCTGTACAGACGGCCATCGCCACCGTGAGTGCGGCCACCCAGTGCCACAGCCTTTCGGGCTGGCGCGACGCCAACAACAGCACGGTGGCCATCGCCGAAGGGCCGGCCATCAAGGGCACAGCCAGCGGAAAGATAAAGGGCTCACCCCCGCTGCCATCGTCAGCCGCCAGGCCCGAGGCACCGCCAAAGATCATGCGGATGGCAATCAGCAGCAAGATGACACCGCCGGCCACCTCCAGCGAACGTTCAGACAAGTGCATGACCTGCAAAAACACCTGGCCGCCGAGCATGAAAGCCATCAGCACCGCAAAAGCGATCGTCGCCTCGCGCAGGGCCACCGCGGTGCGCCGCTGTGGCGGGATGCGGCGCAGCACGCTGATGTAGATGGGCAGGCCGCCCAGCGGGTCCAGCACCAGCAGCAGCAGGATGAGGGCTGAAACGAAGGTGTGGTCCATGCTGGTCAGCCGGGTTTGTGGGGCTCGGCGTCCAGCTCCGGGTCCAGTTCGGGATAGTGGCGAAAGATGCCTTGTTCGTTGAACGCGATGCGGCGATCGCTGCGCAAATAGGCCGCCACGCGCGGCAACGCCGCCACCCGCGCACCCAGCTGCACGATGCCGGGCGTGGCCGCAAGGGCCTGCTGTGCGGCCCGCGGAAAAGCGTAGCGCAGGCCTTCCAGCAGCTGGAACAGCGACAGGTCGGCATAACTCAACTTGCCGCCCACCAGGTAACGCTGACCGGCTGGATTGCGCTGCAGCACGGTTTCAAACCAGCCCAGGTACTTGGGCATGCGGTGCGCACGAAAGGCCAGCGCACGGCGGCGCGCTTCAGGCTTTTGGTTCTCGTAATGCAGCGCGCTATCCACCGGGTGGTGGGTGTCGTGCGCTTCGGTCACGGCGTCGGCCACCGTCAGCTGGATCTGGTGCGTCCATACCCGCGCCTGTTCACTGCGGCCCACCAGCTTCAGCGTTGGCGCCAGGTACTGCAGGATGGCCGCGGTCTGGCCGACCACGAAAGCGCCGTCTTTCAGGAAGGGCGGCGCAAAAGGCGGGTGCGGGTTGTGACGGTCGGCCAGCGCAGCCTGCATCGCGCGCAGCCCCCGACCGGCGACGGCGGCGTCACCCCGCGCCACATCCACATAAGGCGCACCGGCCGCTTCCAGCGCCAGCCGCACAAATTCGCCACGGCCTTGAATACCGGGCCAATAATGAAGTTCATATGCCATGGTCAACTGTAGTCGGGCTGGCTGCACCCAGCCAGGCAGCAGGAGCCCGATGATGAAGATCCATTTTCTGGGTGCCAACGACGGCGTTACCGGTTCACGCCACCTGGTGGAAAGCGCGGGCAGCCGCATCTTGCTGGACTGCGGCCTGTTCCAGGGCTGGAAGGCCCACCGCGAACGCAACTGGCTGAACCCTGAAGCGCTGCATACGCTGGACGCGGTGGTCGTCAGCCACGCACACCTGGACCACAGCGGCTGGCTGCCGGCGTTGGCCCGCCACGGTTACCGCGGCCCGGTGCACGCCAGCCCGGGCACCTGTGCATTGCTGAAAGTGTTGCTGATGGACAGCGCGCACCTGCAGGAAGAAGACGCCCGCCGCGCCAACCGCTACGGCTACAGCCGCCACGAAAAGGCGCTGCCGCTGTACACGCGCGCCGATGCGCAGCGGGCTTTGTCGCTGCTGGTGCCGCTGCCGCCAGGCCGTACCGCGACGGTGGCCCGCCACACGGTGACGCTGACACCCGCAGGCCACCTGCTGGGCGCTTGTTCCATCACGCTGCAAGAACCCGGGCGGGCCGGCCGGCGGCTGGTCTTTTCAGGTTACCTGGGCCGCCAGCACGACCTGCTGATTCCGCCGCCCGAGCCCGTCACCCGCGCCGACTGGTTGCTGGTGGAAAGCACCTATGGCAACCGCACGCACCCGGCCGACGACGGCGCGGCACGTCTGGCCGATACCGTGCAACGCACCATCCAACGCGGCGGCTCGGTGCTGATGCCGGCCTTTGCGGTGGGCCGCGCGCAGGCGCTGCTGCTGGTGCTGCAGCGCCTGAAACGCAGCGGCGCCATCCCGGCCGAACTGCCGATCTTCGTCGACAGCCCGATGGCCATCGAAGCCACGGCCGTG
>JANNMQ010000125.1:0-3660 GCA_031398045.1 Rubrivivax sp. | reverse complement strand
TGCGCCAGGGTTACCAGTTCCTGGACGAAAAACGCATGCTGCTGGCGGCCGAGATGCTGCGTGTGCTGAAGCAGCACGCGGCGTTGAGCGAACAGCTGTCGCAGGCGCAGCATCAGGCCCAGCTGGCCTTGAAACGGGCCTTGCACCGCCACGGTCTGGAAGGCCTGCAGGCCTACCCGGCGGCGCACTTCGAGCCGGCCGCGCCGCAGCTCACGCGCTCGGCCTTCCTGGGTGTGCGCATCGTGACTGCGGCTTTTGACCCCCACGCCGTGGCTGGCAAGGATGACGCCGATGAGGTGCTGGACGCATCACCGGAGGCACACGTCTGCCGCCATCAGATGCTCGCCTTGCTGGCGCCGCTGGCGCAGCTGGCCGCGTGCAGCGCCAACCTGGAGCGTCTGGCCGTGGAATACCGCCGCACCGAGCGTCGTGCCAAAGCGTTGGAAAATGTGTTGCTGCCAGAAGTCGAAAGCGCGCTGGCCACCATCGAGGGCCGGCTGGAACTGGGCGACCAGGAAGAAGCGCTGCGCATCAGGCTCGTCGGGCGACGGCGTTGAAGGTGCCAACCACGTCCACACAGGTTGCACAGACGACGATCGCGATGCGTCGACGTTGATCTGCCTCAACTTCGAGCGGCGCCCTTGCCGATACCTTGCACTCTCCGCAATACCCGTTGGGCCCGCCCCATCCAGCCCGAGGACACCCATGAATCCCATCCGCCTGATCCTGGTGCACATCGACGGCTCGCGCGCCAGCGTGCCGCTGCTGAGCACCGCACGTGCACTGGCCGAACAACATGGAGCTCAGGTGCAGGCGTTTTTTGCGGTCACGCCGATGACGGCGCTGGTCACCTACGACCTGCCACCCGGCGCCGACTTCTACGCGCTGACCAGCCAGTTCGACCTCGATCGGCGTGCCGCGGCGCGCGCGCTGTTCGATGCGCAGGTCGGCAGCGACAGCCGCGTGAGCTGGAACGAAGGCGACGGTGACCCGGTGCTGGCGGTGACCCAGGCAGCGTTGTGTGCCGACCTGCTGGTGCTGGGCCAGCGCGACCCCGCCAGCAAGGGCCTGGTGCCGGCGGACTTCGTCGAATCGGTGATCGTAGACAGCGGCAAGCCGGCACTGGTGCTGCCCTACATCACCCAGGCGCCGGCTCCGTGCAGAGTGGCGCTGGTGGCCTGGAAGAACAGCCGCGAAGCAGCCCGGGCCTTGACCGCTGCGGTGCCGCTGCTGGCCAAGGGCGAGCAGGTGCATGTGGCCACGTGGCAGGAACACGATGGTGACGATGCGGCCGCAGCTGCTCAGGCACCGCTGGCCTTCTTGAATCGCCATGGCATTCGTGCGCAGCACCACCTGCAGCCCCGGCTGGGTGGCAGGGCGTCGCGTGAGCTGGGTGAGCTGCTGTTGTCGCTGGTCAGCGACCTGAACGCCGACTTGCTGGTGATGGGCTGTTATGGCCATACCCGCGCCAGCGAATGGGTGCTGGGTGGCGCATCGCGCACGCTGCTGCAGTCGATGACGGTGCCGGTTTTGATGACGCACTGAAGCCGGCAATGGGGGCCGGCTGCGTCGACTGTGCCTTCACTGCTGCCGTCACGGGGTTCAGGTCTTGCGTGCCTTCAGGCGGTCGCCATCCTGCAGGGTCGCCGGCGGGTAGACCACCACCGGCGTGCCCGGCGCCAGCCCCGCACGGACCCAGGCCATGCCGGCATTGCGTGCCAGCACGGCCACGCTGACCTGGCGCGCGCGGCCGCCATCCAGTACGAAGACGGCATGGCGCGCTGGCGCCTCGGCGCCTGCTGCCACCGCAGTGGACGCCGTGGCTGCGGCAGGCGCTGCGGCCAGCGGAAACACCGCGCTCACCGGCACTTGCAGCGCCTGGGGCTGCGCCAGCGTGACGATGCGCAGGCTGACCCGGTAGCCATCACCCAGCGCCTGCCACAACGCATGCGGGCTGGTGATCTCGATCAGCACCCGCACACGCTGCTCTTCCACGCCCAGCGCCGACACCTTGGTAAAAGCCGCCGGTTCGACCCGAGTCACACGCCCTTGCAGCGTCGTCGGGCCGCCCCAGCGTTCAATCCATACGCTGGAGCCGGGCTGCGCCGCCAGCGCATCGGTGGTCAGCAACTCGGCCACCACCTCCAGCCGGGCCGTATCGCCCAGTTCCAGCAGCGGCGAGCCGATGGCCACCACCGCTTCGCTGCCATGCAACACACGCAAGACGCGGCCCGCGATCGGGGCGCGCAGTGCAAAACCGCGGCCAGGGGCGCCCGCGGTGCGCCAAACGCCCAGCGCCGCCCGCGCCTGTTCCAGCTCGTGCTCGGCCATGTGGCGTTCGGCCTCGGCCGCCAGTAGCTCCTGCTGCGCAGCGCGCACCGCCAGGCGGTCGGTGTCCACTTTGGTGGGCGCCACGAAACCCTGTTGCGACAGCTGCTCGGTGCGCCTGGCCTCGGTCTGTGCCTGCTCCAGACCGACCTGGGCGCGCGCGCCGCGCGTGGCAGCGCGCTGCAGGCCCGCCTGCGCGGTTTCCTGGCGCGCCTGCAGTTCACGCCGGCTGCGTTCGTCCAGCAGCGCGGGCTGCATCGGCGTCAGCAGGGCCACGGTGGCACCAGCTGCCACGCTGTCGCCTTCCTTCAGCGTGATGCGTGCCAGCTGGCCGGCCAGTGGCGCGGCCACCACGTAACGTTCAGACAGCCTCGTCTTGCCTTCTTCGTCGACGGTGGTCTCGAACGGCGCCAGCACCACGGCTGCGGTTTCCACCGCTTGCGGCCGCGGCGCAAAGGCCCAGGCCAGCGCCGCCAGCAATGCGGCGGCACCCAGCCCGGTGGTGATCCAGTGTCTGCGTGTCATCGGTGGTGATCTCCTTCTAAGCTGCGTCTGCCGTGCTCTGCACTGTGCCGGGTCCGTGACATTCACTCGTGGGTCTTCAACACCGCCACCATGTCCAGGTGGTCAATGCGCCGGCGCACCACCAGCGCACTGGCCGCGCCTGCGGTCAGCACCGCCAGCGCGGCCCACGCATAGGTGCGCGGCAGGATCACCACCGGAAAGTAGAACTGGTCGGACTTGAGCAAGCCCGAGATCAGGTGCACCAGCCCGTAACCCAGCAGCATGCCCAGCGGCAGCGCGATGGCGATGCCGATGGCCATCTCACCCAGCAGCAGGCCCGATACCTCGGCGCGTGTGAAGCCCAGCACGCGCAGGCTGGCCAATTCCCAGCTGCGCTCGGCCAGTGCGATGCGCGCGTTGTTGTAGACCACGCCCACCGCAATGACACAGGCAAACAGCGTCAGCACCGTGCTCATGATGCGCACGTTGCGTGCACTCACGTCTTCCATGTTGCGCAACAGCGTGGCTTTGCTGAAAGCGCCCATCACGCGCGGCAGGGCCTTGCTGGCCTCGAGCATCTCGGCTTCGCGGCCGCGCTCGACGGCCAGTGCAAACTGCGTCGCCAGGTCGCTGTCGCCCAGCGCACGGTTCAGCGCCTGGCGTTCCATGTAGGCGTTCATGCCCATCATCTCTCGCACCGTTCCCGTCAGCGGCAGCTGCAGCGTCTGGCGCTTGCCCTCCAGCGTTTGCACCGTCACCAGGTCGCCGACACGCAGGTGCAGCTTGTCGGCCAGCCGGTCGGTGAGCACCAGGCCTTCTTCGACCGGC
>JANNMQ010000080.1:0-2606 GCA_031398045.1 Rubrivivax sp. | reverse complement strand
TACCTGAAGGCCAAATACGGCATGGGCGATGCCCAGTTGGCGCAAAACCGCGCAGTCATCCACGAGCGTGGCGCCGCCGTCGGCTTTGCCTTTGGCGAGCGTGCGCATGTGTGGAACACCTTTGACGCTCACCGCCTGATTCATTGGGCCGGGCTGCAGGGCGCCGCGCAGCAGCGGGCGTTGAAACATGCGCTGTTGAAGGCCTACCATGGCGAAGGCCGCAACCCCGGCGCCACCGAGGTGCTGCTGGACCTGGCCGCGCAGGTGGGGCTTAACACCACCGACGCCGCCGCGGTGCTGGCACAGGGCCTTTATGCCGACGAGGTGCGGGCGGCTGAACGTGAATGGCAGCAGGCTGGCATCCAGTCGGTGCCGGCGGTGGTGATCAACCAGCGCCACCTTATTTCGGGCGGGCAGCCGCCGGAAGTTTTTGAAGAGGCCTTGCGGCGTTTGGCTGCCGAAGCGTGAAGCCCTGCCCAGCCCAGCGCAAGAGCCCTGGCGCCACCTGCAGCAAAACATGCCGCGCAACATCGAAATCAAAGCTTCCATCGCCCGTGTTGAAGCGCTGCTGCCTGCGGCCCGCGCGCGCTGGCCGGTTCTGAGGCCACCACCATCGAGCAGGACGACACCTTCTTCACGGTGCCGCACGGCCGCCTGAAGCTGCGCGAATTTGCTGACGGCAGCGCCGAGCTGATCCATTACCACCGGCCTGACAGTGGCAGCGCCAAAGCCAGCGACTACGTAAGGGTTCCCGTGCCTGACGCGGCGGCGCTGCGCCAGGCGCTGCAGCGCGGCTGCGGCCTGCTGGGGCGTGTGCGCAAGACGCGGCGCTTGCTGGTGGTGGATGAAGGTGGCTTCAGCACGCGCATTCACATCGACCACGTGCACGGCCTGGGTGACTTCATGGAGCTGGAGGTGGTGCTGAAACCCGGGCAGACCGACGGCGAGGGCAAAGCCGTGGCCGAAGCACTGATGAACCGCCTAGGCCTGGCCCATGCGCCGCGGCTGGCCGGCAGTTACCTGGACCTGATGGGCCGCTGAAACGCCGCTCGTACCCGGTCCGCTGTAGACCCGGCCATCACCCCAGCCCTCACGCCAGCTCCTGTGGCAAGGCCTCGGCCAGAAAATCGTAGACGCGCCTGACGATGGCGCTGCCGCGGATTTCGCGGTGCACCGCCAGCCAGCACGGCAGCGGTGGAATTTTCAGCATCGGCAGCACCGCCTGCACACCGGGCCAGTGGCGCAGGTTGTAGGCCGCCACAAAACCGATGCCGGCACCTGCGGCCACCAGGTGCCCATAGGCCAGCTGACTGTCGGTGCGCAGCACAAAATGATCTCGCGGCAAGGGGACACCCAGTTGGGCAAAGCCACGCTCAATGGTGTCGTCGCGGTCGTAGCCAATCAGCCGGTGCTGCAACAGGTCGGCCGGCGTGCGCGGGCTGCCTGCGCGCTGCAAGTAGCTGCTATGCGCGCAGGCCACGATGGCGATGTCGGCCAGTTTGCGCGCCACCAGGGACCCCTGAACCGGGCGCACCATGCGCACCGCAATATCGGCTTCGCGGCGCAGCAGATTGCTGATCTGGTTGTTCGCCACCAGTTCCACCTGAATGCCCGGCTCCGCCTGCTGCAGCCGCGTCAGCACCGGCGGCAGCAGGTAACAAGAAGCCACCTCGCTGCTCGTGATGCGCACCGTGCCGCTTGTGGCCTGGCGGCTGCGCTTGAGCGTGCGCGCCAGCGTGTCGGCGCCGGCTTCCATCTGGCGCGCGGCATCGGCAATGTCCAGCGCCAGCGCGGTGGGCAACACACCGCGGCCGGTGCGTTCAAACAGCGGCGCACCCAGTTGCGCTTCCAGCTCGGCCACATGGCGGCTCAGCGTCGGCTGCTGCGCACCCAGTGTGCGTGCGGCACCCATCAGGCTGCCGGCGTCCAGCACAGCCAGAAAGCTGCGCACCAGCGCCCAGTCGAACTGCAGTTCAGCAACCGTCTTGGCCATGCATAAATGTATAGCTGGTCTGCAAAGCTCATCAATTGTTGAATGTTCCACAGGCACCGACACTGCCTGCGTCCCGAGCCAAATTGCGAGATCCCCTTCATGAAAACCGTCCTCATCCTCGGCGCCAACGGCCGCTTCGGCCAAGCAGCCACACACGCTTTTGCAGCCGCCGGTTGGCAGGTGCTGGCGCAGATGCGCCGCGCATCAGCAGCATCGCTGCCGCCCGGTGCCCGCGCGCTGCAGGTGGCCTTCAGCGACACAGACAGGCTGGCCACCGTTGCCGCCGGCACACAAGCCGTGGTACACGCCGTGAACCCGGTCTACACCCGCTGGCAAGCCGAAGCGATGCCAGCGCTGCAGCACGGCTTGGCCGTGGCGCAGCGCCTGAACGCGCTGTTCATGCTGCCGGGCAATGTCTACAACTACGGCTCGCAGATGCCGCCGCGCCTGAGCGAGACCACGCCGCAGCAGCCCGACCATGACAAGGGCCGCCTGCGTGTGGCGATGGAGGCCGTGATGCAGCAGCGCACTGCGCAGGACCTGCGCAGCGTGGTCATCCGCGCAGGTGACTTCTACGGCTGCGGCAACGGTTCCTGGCTGGACCAAGCGGTGG
>JANNMQ010000038.1:0-24095 GCA_031398045.1 Rubrivivax sp. | reverse complement strand
CACCAAGGCCAGCGTGGTGATGGAACCCACCAGCGGGTTGGCGTACATGATGCTCAGCTCGCCTTGCGACACCAACATCGCCTGGCGAAACGAGTCTTCGGCCTTGTCACCCAACACCAGCGCCAGCACCAGCGGCGCCAGCGGGTAGTCGAGTTTCTTGAAGACATAGCCGATGACTCCAAACCCCAGCATGAACCAGATGTCCAACAAGGCACTGTGCACGGTGTAGGCGCCAATGGCACAGATGACGATGATGACCGGCGCAATGATGGAAAACGGTATGCGCAGAATGGAAGCGAACAGGGGCACGGTGGTCAGCACCACGATCAGGCCCACCAGGTTGCCCAGGTACATGCTGGCAATGAGGCCCCAGACGAAATCTTTCTGCTCTACAAACAACAGCGGTCCGGGTTGCAGACCCCAGATCAACAGGCCACCCAGCAGCACGGCCGCTGTCGGTGAACCGGGAATGCCCAGCGCCAGCATCGGCAACAGCGCGCTGGTGCCGGCGGCATGCGCCGCAGTTTCAGGCGCAATGACCCCTTCAATTTCACCGGTGCCGAACTTGCGGCCGTTAGGCGAAAACTTCTTCGCCAGGCCATAACTCATGAACGAAGCCGGCGTGGCGCCTCCGGGCGTGATGCCCATCCAGATGCCGACCAGCGAACTGCGCACTGACGTGGCCCAGTACTTGGGCAGTTCTTTCCAGGTCTGCAGCACCACCTTGGCATCGATCTTGGCCGACTTGCCCTGGAAGTTCAGGCCTTCTTCCATTGACAACAAAATCTCGCCAATGCCAAACAAGCCGATGACCGCGATCAGGAAGTCAAAACCGCGCATCAATTCGGATTGGCCGAAGGTCAGGCGCAGCTGGCCAGTGACGGTGTCCATGCCCACCGCGGCCAGCGCAAAACCCAGTGCCATCGCAATCAAGATCTTGAAAGGCGAGCCCTTGCCCATGCCGACAAAGCTGCAGAAGGTGAGCAAGTAAACCGAGAAAAATTCAGGCGCACCAAACTTCAGCGCGAACTTGGCCACCATCGGCGCCAAGAAAGTGATCATCACCACGGCCACAAAAGCGCCAATGAACGACGACGTGAAAGCGGCCGTCAGTGCCCGCCCAGCGTGCCCTTGCTGCGCCATGGGGTAACCGTCGAAGGTGGTGGCCACCGACCAGGGTTCACCCGGTATGTTGAACAAAATAGAGGTGATGGCGCCGCCGAACAGGGCGCCCCAGTAAATGCATGACAGCATCACGATGGCCGACGTGGGCGACATCGAAAATGTCAGCGGCAGCAGGATGGCCACGCCGTTGGCGCCGCCCAGGCCCGGCAGCACGCCGATCAGCACCCCCAAGATGATG
The DNA here is from genome assembly GCA_031398045.1 of Rubrivivax sp. Classification (GTDB taxonomy): domain Bacteria; phylum Pseudomonadota; class Gammaproteobacteria; order Burkholderiales; family Burkholderiaceae_C; genus Rubrivivax. The sequence continues at coordinate 22,732 of JANNMQ010000038.1, read as the reverse complement.
CCAATGAACATCAGCGCTATGTTCATCGGTGTCAGCACAACACCAAAGCCCTGCATCAGTGAGTTGAGTTCTTCCATGGGTTCGGACTCCGGAATGCGGTGCGGTTGTGGGCGTGGGTGTCGCGGATGGGACTGTTAATAGCCCAGGAACCACAGCGGGTCGAACATGCCTTTGTACAGCGGCACCTTGAACCAGACCTCGAACATCATGAAAAACAGAGTAATCACGCCAACCGCAACCAGCACGCTTTTCAGCGGTGAGTACTTGCCCAGCACGATCATGAACAGCGCGATGTAGATCGCAGAGGCCACGTAAAGACCGAGGAAAGTAATGCCCAGCACGTAGACCATGGCCGGCAGCAACACAGACAGCACGCGGCCCAACTGCTGGCGGTCAACAAAAGTGCCGGTGTCGCGCGCTTTGCTGAACAGCGCCTGATAGATGATGCCCAGCCCTGAAATGCAAATGATGATGCCGATGTAAAACGGAAAGTACCCGGCGCCGGGGCCGTCACTGGCCCAGCCCGAGCCCAGCCGACGGGCTTCAACGATGACGACGATGCCGACCGCGATCAGCAGTGCGGCCACCACCGCGTCCACGGTGTTGTTGTGGACGACCGCGGGGCTGGTCGGCTCTTCGGGGGTGTGAGGCTGCGCCATCATGAGGCTCCAATCTGGGTCGAACAGGCTGCGCAATGACGTCGTTCAGCGCAGCCACGGTGCGCGCGGCGGGCTGGGACGACAGGCCCGAGGCACCGCCAGCCCGGCTGCGCCGCCTGGGTGCCCAGTTCGTGGCGGGCGGTGATGGGTGGTGGCGGGTGGGGCGGCTGAACCCGGCATCGAGGCTGCAGCGCCCCAATGCCGCGGGTCACTTGGCCAAGAAACCGGCCTCGGTCATCAGGGTGCGGTGCAGTGATTCGTTGGATTCGAGCCACTTGCGATAGTCAACACCACTCAGGGTGGTGGTGTTGAATGCACCTTTTTCCATGAACTCTTTCCAGTCTGGCGTGTCACGCACTTTTTTCATCAGGTCTGCGTAGTAGGCCAGTTGGTCGGGCGTGACGCCCGGGGCCATGAAGATGCCGCGCAACATCACGTAATCGGTGGGAATGCCCGCTTCGCTGCAAGTGGGGATGTCGTTCCACGACTCGGTTTCGGTGACCTTGGCCTTGTAGGGCATGCGCGTGTCGTCAAACACGCACAAGGGGCGCAGCTTGCCCGCGCGCCACTGCGCCACGGCTTCAATCGGGTTGTTGACGGTGGCATTCACATGCCCACCCACCAATTGCACGGCCACTTCACCACCGCCTTTGTAGGGCACGTAGATGAACTTGGTGCCGGTGGCTTTTTCAAGGCCCACGGTGAGGATCTGGTCTTCCTGCTTGGAACCCGTACCGCCCATCTTGAACTTCAGCGGGCCCGCAGCCTTCACGGCGGCAATGAAGTCTTTGGCGCTTTTGTACGGCGTGTCAGCATTGACCCACAGCACAAACTGGTCCAGCGCCATCATCGATACCGGCGTCATGTCCTTCCAGTTGAAGGGCACCCCAGTGGCCATGGGCGTGGTAAACAAATTGGACAGCGTGATGACGATCTTGTGCGGGTCGGCCTTGGCGTCTTTCATGGCCAGAAAGCCTTCAGCACCGGCGCCACCGGCCTTGTTGGCCACCACCATCGATTCCTTCATCAGCTTGTGCTTGACGATGATGCCCTGTATCAATCGGGCCATCTGGTCAGCACCACCACCGGTACCTGCGGGCACGACAAATTCGACCGGCTTCGTGGGCTCCCAGGCGGCTTGCGCAGGTGCCACAAACGCGGCGGCAGCGACGGCCAGAACCGACAGTGATTGGCGAAACACTCGCAGGCTGCGGTGCGGCGGGCGGGTCTTGGTCATCTTGTCTCCAGTGGATGCATGCGGGGTGGTGAAGGGGCCGCTTCGGGTGGCGGTTGGTCCTGCCCTCGAACGGGCCCGATAGTCTGCCGGCGGACCGGTAAAGCGCTTGACCGCAGTCAACTTCCGAAAAAAATGCAGGAATACCCCAGCATCAAATTGCGTGCCCGCCGGCGGCATGGTCAGCCGTATGCACGCCCCATCAAGGCCTGCACATGGGCCTGCGTGCCGCTGGCCAGACCTTGCAGGCTGTAGCCCCCTTCCAGCACCGACACCACGCGGCCTTGTGCACTGGCATCGGCCACGGCCATCAGTTCGCGCGTGACCCAATGAAAGTCTTCATCGGTGAAGCCCAGGCCACCCAGCGGGTCCAGGTGGTGGGCGTCAAAGCCGGCCGAGATGATCAGCAGTTCGGGCGCAAAACGCCGCAAGGCGGGCAGCATGTTTTCAAACATGCCGGCGCGGAAAGTTGCCGGCTTGCTGCCGCGCGCCAGCGGGATGTTGACGATATTGCCAGCCACGCCCGATTCGTGTCGCGCCCCCGTGCCCGGATAAAAGGGCGACTGGTGTGTGGAACCGTAAAAAAGTTCGGGGTTATCAAAAAATGCGTTCTGTGTGCCATTGCCATGGTGCACGTCGAAGTCCACCACCGCCACACGCCGCAAGCCGTGCGCCTGGCGCGCATGCAGCGCCGCAATGGCCGCCTGGTTGTACACGCAGAAGCCCATCGCTTGGTCGGCTTCGGCGTGGTGGCCACAAGGCCGTGTGGCACAAAACACATTGCGCGCACGCCCGGCCACCACGTCGTCAACACCCGCACAGGCGGCGCCCACACAACGCATCACGGCCTCCAGCGTGCCGGGCGACATGATGGTGTCGCCGCCGTCCAGCGCGCGGTACCCGTGCGCAGGCGCCGCAGCCTGCACGGTGTCGAAGTACTCCTGCGTATGCACCAGCAGCACTTGCTCGGCACTGCCCCATGGAGCCTCTTGCCAGTGCAGGCCCGCAAACTCAGGCGCTTGCAGGGCCTGCAACACGGCGCGCAGGCGGTCCGCGGACTCTGGGTGGTGTGGGCCTGGGTCGTGGCCCAAACAGGCGGTGTGGGTATAGACCGTGGTGGCGTGAGAACGGGCGTGAGGAGCGGTGTGAAGTGCGGTGTGAAGTGCGGTGTGAAGGGCGGTTTGAGGGGCGGTTTGAGGGGTCGAGCGGGGGTCGTTGAGAGTCGGGCTCATGCCGGGGTCCTTGGTTCTAGCCATCGGACAGTGGGCACCAAGCACAGGCTGGCCCGCACCAGGGAAAACCCCGCAACACCAGAGCACGCCGAACCGCAGGGGCCGTCACACTTGCGTGATGGTCTCGATTCACACTGCTCAACCCGTGCCACTCCCTGACCAAGCCGCTGACGCCACACCCGGCCGCATCTGCCCGCTGCGCTACCGCTATGGCCCGGACGCCATTGCGTGCGCCCGCACGCGGGATGCCCACACGCTGTATGTCGTTGGTGGGCTGTACGGCAATGTGCCCGCGCTTGACACCATTGAGCAGATGGTGCGTGCCGAAACACCGGCAGGCGTTCAGCCGCCCACGGTGTGTTTCAACGGTGACTTCAACTGGTTCAACGTGGATGACCGCAGCTTCGAAGCCATCAACCGGCGCGTGCTGAGCCACGATGCGATTCTGGGCAATGTCGAGGCCGAACTGGATGCGCCGCTGAATGACGCGGGCTGCGGCTGCGCTTATCCCGCCCATGTGGACAGTGACGTGGTCGAGCGGTCGAACCAGATCCACGCCCGGCTGAAAAACACCGCCCGCCACCACGCCGGTTTGCTGGGCCGCATCGCGGGCCTGCCGATGGTGGCGCGCTACCTGGTGGGCGACTGCCGCGTCGGTGTGGTGCATGGCGACGCCGAGTCCTTGGCCGGGTGGCGTTTTGATGTCAGCGCGCTGGACGATCCAGCCCAGGCCGCCTGGCACACCAGCATGGCGCGGGCGGCCAAAGTTGACGTGTTCGCCAGCACCCACACTTGTCAGCCTGCACTGCGACCGATTCTGCTGGCCACCGGCAAAGTAGCCTGCATCGTCAACAATGGTGCGGCCGGCATGCCCAACTTCACGGGCCAGTTGGCCGGGCTCTGCACCCGCATTGCCACGTCGCCTTCACCGCACCCGGCGCTGTACGAACTGCAGATTGCGGGCGCCTGGGTGGCCTTATTGCCGGTGCACTTTGATACCCTGCGATGGCAGCAGCAGTTTTTGGCACAGTGGCCCCCGGGGTCCGCGGCTTGGTTGTCCTACTTTCAACGTATCACCGAAGGGCCGGCGTTTTCACCCGAACAAGCCTTCGGGCGAGAGTATTCCCGCTTGAACCCCGGCATGGCCGGGGTATGAGCGGGGCATGCAACCGCTTACCCAGCACCAGCGCACTTTCAGGAGCACCCGATGGACATCCGGGCAATCGCGTTTGACACTGGCGGCACGGTGCTGGACTGGCACAGCGGGCTGGTTTCGGCGCTGGCGCAGGCAGGCGCTGCGCATGGCGTCAGCCGCGACTGGCATGCGCTGGCCAATGATTGGCGACGCCAGGCGATGAAAGGCATCGTCGGGCAGACGCAACCCACCTTCAACATGGATGACGTGCACCGCCGCACGCTGACCGATGTGCTGCAGCAGCACGGTCTGCACGACTTTACCGACGCAGAGCAGCACCGCATCGGGCGCGCCTGGCATGAACTTGACACGTGGCCGGACTTTGCCGCCGCGCAGGCTGCGCTGAGGCAAACATTCCCCGTGGTGTCATTCACCATGCTGCCCACCGCGCTGGTGGTGGACGTTTCGCGCCGCAACGGCATCACGTGGGACGCCGTGATTTCCTGCGAAATGATCGGCGTTTACAAACCCCATGCACAGGCCTACACCACGGCCGCACGCTGGATGGCACTGCAACCATCACAGATCTTGATGGTGGCCTGTCACAACTTCGACCTGAACGCGGCGCATCAAGCCGGCATGCACACCGCGTTTGTGCGCCGGCCCGACGAGTGGGGCCCTGCCGGGCCGCCCGACCCCAACCCCAACATGGGCTACGACTTCATCGAAGACAACTTCGACCAGCTGCAGCGCAAATTGTTGGCCGGGTGCTGAGCGTCCATCAGGGCGCCACCGCCGCCCCCACCATGGCGGCCACGGCCTTGGCCAGGTTGACTGCGGCTGCACAGGCCGGTACGTCATGGCGTTTGGCCAGGTAAGCGGTGTCGTTGGTGCCCAGCCAGACCTGCCCTGTGGCGTCTTCCCACACCAGCGCCTTCAGGGGCAGGTCGATGCCCACCGTCTGCGCACATTCCAGAAACGGCGTACCGCCCTGCGGGTTGCCGAAGATCAGCAATTCAGTGGGGCGCAATGACTTGCCCACTTTGGCCGCGCCGCCGGCATGGTCGATGCGTGCAAACACAACCAAGCCACGTTCTTTGACGACGGCTTCCAGCCGGTCCATCGTGACCTGGGCGCTGTGCGGGCTCTTGGCGGCCGCCAAACCGTCTGCAGCCCGTGCAACCAGAGGCGGCAGCACAAGCGCCGTTGCGACCAGCATGGTGCGAAGTTTCAGCTTCATGAGGTGCTTTGTTGGAGAGGCAAAAAAAGTGAAACGGGCCCGCTTTGTGGTTCGCACCATGTGTCGCAGGATGGCTCATGAAGCAAGGCCGACCTGCCCAAACGGACAAGCCCGCAATGACCCTGGTGCCCTTTAGGCGCAACAGGGCCACATGTTCTTACTCTTACACCGGGCAGCCACAAAAAGGACACCACGGCGCCAGCGGCGGCTGAGCGGGCCTTTTGGGATTGCCAGGAACTGCGGCACCGGAAGGGACTGATGTGCGCAACCGGCCGCCCCGTTGGCGCAGGCGCTGTAAGAAAAGCGGCGCCCAACCGTCTACACCAGCACGCAGGCCGGCCGTTGCACCGCCGCCGCTGCCAAAGCCAACGCCAGCGTCAAATGACCATCCACCCCGCCCACCATGCCAGGCCTGCTTGACAGCATCACGCATTGGCTGGGCCAACGGCTGTGTCGCTACCTGAGCCAGACACACCACACGCACAGCCTGGCCGCGCCCACCGACCCGGCCCGGCTGATGGCCTGTCTGCAGCCGGGCGACGTGCTGCTGGTTGAAGGCCAGAGCCGCTTCAGCGTGGCGATCAAATACCTGACCCAGTCCACCTGGTCGCACGCGGCGCTGTTTGTGGGCGATGCTGGCGGACGGCTGGACCCGCAGGGTCTGCCTTGCTGTTTTTTGGAGGCCGACTTGCGTGCGGGCGTGCGCGTCGTCAGCGTGGCTGAGTACGCCGGCCTGCATTGCCGCGTGTGCAGGGCCGTGGGTCTGCAGGCCAGCGAAGTCGACACCCTCATCCGGCATGCGTTGTCCCGGCTGGGCCACCAGTACGATCTGAAAAACGTGGTGGACCTGGCGCGTTACCTGCTGCCCACACCGCCAGTGCCAGCGCGGATGCGGCGCCGCATGCTGGCGCTGGGCAGCGGCGACCCCACCCGCGCCATCTGTTCCACCCTCATTGCGCAGGCCTTTGAGTTGGTGAACTACCCCATACTGCCGCTGATCAACAACGTGCCTTCCCAAGACCCGATGTGCCCCGGCTGTGTGCACGAAATCCTGAGCGTGCGCCATCACAGCCTGTTTGCACCGAGGGACTTCGATGTGTCGCCGTACTTTGCGGTGATCAAACCCACGCTGGCCTCGGGCTTCGATCATCGGTCACTCGCCTGGCGCGACGAAACCCGCGAGCCGCGTGTCTGAACCACCAAGGAAAACCATGTCCGATGTTTACGATCTTGTGGTGATAGGTGCCGGATCTGGTGGCGTTGCAGCCTCGCGCCGCGCCGCAGCCCATGGTGCCCGGGTTCTGATTGCCGAGGCTGACCGCGTGGGCGGCACCTGTGTCATCCGCGGTTGTGTGCCCAAGAAGCTGATGATGTATGCGGCCGGTTTTGCGCAAGCTTTTGAAGAAGCGCGCGGCTACGGATGGACAGGCGTGACGGGCCGCTTCGACATGGGTCGCTGGGCCACCGCCAAGGCGGCCGAAACACAACGTCTGGAAAACATCTACCGCAAGCTGTTGGCAGACTCTGGCGTTGAACTGGCCAGCGGGCAAGCGCGGCTGCTGAGCCGCGGCGCTGTGGCGGTGGGCAGCCGCACCGTGCAGGCCACGCGGGTGTTGATCGCCACCGGCGGCTTGCCTGCACACGACGCCCTGCCCGGCCTGTCGCTGGCCATGACGTCCAATGATGTATTGGACTTGCGCGAGATACCGGCCAGCCTGCTGGTGGTAGGCGGTGGCTACATCGCAGTCGAATTTGCCAGCATCTTGGCGGGCCTGGGTGCCGCCGTGACGCTGGCTTTTCGCGACACCCTGCCGTTGCGTGGTTTTGACATCGACTTGCGCCAGCGGCTGGCGTTGGCGCTTCAAGCCCGCGGCATCCACCTGGCCGCTGGTGTGGCGATGCAGGCACTGGAGCGCGAGGCCACGGGATACGCCTTGCGCCGCGCCGATGGTTCGGTGCTGCGTGCAGCCGCCGCGCTGAACGCCACCGGCCGCAAGCCCAACACCGAAGGCCTGGGCCTGGCCGACGCCGGTGTGCAGCTGGATGGCCGCGGCGCCATCGCCGTCGACGCCGACAGCCGCAGCAGCGCCGCCGGCATCTGGGCCATTGGCGATGTCACCCAACGCATCAACCTGACACCGGTAGCCATCGCCGAGGGGCGCGCCTTCGCCGATACCGAGTTTGGCCGCCGTGCCAGCCGTGTTGACCACCGCACGGTGGCCAGCGCCGTGTTCACCGACCCGGCCATCGCCACCGTGGGCTTGAGCGAAGCTGACGCCGCCCGCCTGGGGCCGGTGGACATCTACGAATCCGACTTTCGCCCCATGAAAACCGCCTTTGCCGGCAGTGAGGCACGCAGCTACATGAAGCTGGTGGTGGACGGCCTGAACGAGCGTGTGCTGGGTGTGCACATGATTGGCACCGACGCGCCTGAAATTGTGCAGAGCCTGGCAGTGGCGCTGACCTGTGGCGCCACCAAGCGCGACTTCGACCGCACGGTGGCCGTGCACCCCACCGCTGCTGAAGAGTTTGTGCTGATGCGCGAGCCGGTGCGGCGCCATGCCCGTGCAGCCCCTGCTGGTGCACTGGCCGACGCGCCAGTCGCTACACCGGCTGGCGGCTGAGCGCTGCACCGGCACGGCGGGCCGATTTGAATTGGCGGCCGTCGGTGACGCCGTAGGCACACGGAACCGCTGGCTGTCACCCAGCACCGACGGCCAACGGCTGCTGGCCGTGCTAACACCACACCTGGGCGGTGTGTTGAACCGCCATGAGCCGCAGGGCGCGCACCTGCCCAGCCAGGTGATCGCACGGGGCCTGAGCAATCACAGCATCGGCCAACGTGAACTGGACGTGTCGGCCTGGGTTGGCGCGCGCTGGGTGGTACCTTCGCAAGACCGACTGCAGTTGCTGGTTTTTGACGTGGATGCAGCGCCACCTGGGCCCGCGCCCGAGGCCATTGCAGCGCCAGTGCCGGTGCTGAACCTCAAAACCTGGCATCGCGGTTCACAGGCGGGCGTGGCGGCCTTGCTGCAGGACGGCAGCGCCTGGTGGGTGCACGTTCGGGCCTAAACCCCGGCACTGGGCTGTTGCACGCTCAAGTTGCGCGCGTGTTCACAAAAAAAGCACCGGGCATTCACCAGAAGTGCGCGCCAGGTGCTTGATTTGGGTACCGTATTTGGTAGGCGCTAGTGGACTCGAACCACCGACCCCCACCATGTCAAGGTGGTGCTCTAACCAGCTGAGCTAAGCGCCTGTCAAGCCCAAAAGTATATAGGACCGGGCACACACATCGCGGGCCCTCGCGGCCACAGCAGCAGCGCGTCAACGCCGCCGCGCGTGACGTACGCCCGGCACGGCGGCGATTTGGGCCAGCACCTGTTGCAGCCGCACCGCGTCGCTCACCTCCACCGTGAAGGTCATCCAGGCACTGCTTTTATGGCTGCCTTTGTCGCTGGTCCTGTCGCTGGATCGGTCGCGTGTGCTCAAGGTGTTCACGCCCGTGACGTTCATCTGCGCTTTGGCAAACACCTCGGATACATCGCGCAACAGGCCAGAGCGGTCAGCCGCTGCCACCACCACGTCCATCGGGTACACCGAAGGCCGGTCGCGGTTGGGGCTGCCCCAGGCGACTTCGATCACCCGGTCAGGCGACTGCTGGGCCATCTGGCGCAGGTTGGAGCAGCTGCGCCGGTGCACGGCAACCCCTTTGCCGCGCGTGACGTAGCCCGAAATCGCATCGGGTGGCGCGGGCCTGCAACAGCGCGCCAGCGTGGTCAGCAGTGAATCCATGCCCACCACCAGCACCCCGCCCCGGCCGCCGCCCAGGTCGCTGCGTGGGCGGTGCAGCGTGATGTCGTCATCGGGAGCCGGCGCTGCAGCCGGGCGCAGCAGGTTTTCGATCGTGCGCAGCGAAAATTCGTCTTTGCCCACCACCTCGAACAAGTCGTCGGCCTGCTTAAAGCCCAGCTGTTCAGCCAGCGCCTGGCGCTCCATCGCCGTGCGGCCTTCGCGCTGCAGCAGCCGTTCCACCTGTTCGCGGCCGCGTGCGATGGTCTGCGCTTGAGCCTGGGCGTTGAACCAGGCCCGCACCTTGGCGCGGGCGCGCGGGCTGGCCAGGTAGCCCAGCTCGGGGTTCAACCAGTCCAGCGACGGGCCGCCTTCTTTGGTGCTGATGACGTGCACCGTCTGGCCCGACTGCAGCGGCGTGTTCAGCTGCACCATCACGCCGTCCACCCGCGCGCCGCGGCAGCGGTGGCCCAGTTCGGTGTGCAGTGCGTAAGCAAAGTCCACCGCGGTGCCGCCCACGGGCAGGTCGATGATGGTGGCTTCGGGCGTGAAGACGTAGATGCGGTCGTCGAAGGCTGCCGTTTCGGCAGCAGCACCGCCAGACCGAGGCGCCTGCACGTCGCGCTCCCAGGCCAGCAGTTCACGCAACACGGCCTTGCGTGCTTCGGCCACGCGGTCTTCAAAGTCGCCGCTGGCGTTGACACCGGCATAACCACGCGCGCCGGCTTCTTTGTACATCCAGTGCGCGGCCACACCATGTTCGGCGTGTTCGTGCATGGCCTGGGTGCGTATCTGCACTTCCAGTGGCAGGCCCTCAGCACCCCGCACCACCGTGTGCAGGCTTTGGTAGCCATTGGCTTTGGGGCGTGCGATGTAGTCGTCGAATTCGCCGTCCAGGGGCACCCAGGCGGCATGCACACGCGCCAGCACCGCGTAGCAGTCAGCCACTGTGGGCACGATGACACGCAGTGCACGGGCGTCCAGCACCTGTTCAAAGGCCAGGCCCTTGCCCTGCATTTTTTTCCAGATGCTGTACAGGTGCTTGGGGCGCCCTTGTACGTCGCAAGTTAGGCCGGCTTCGGCCAACAGACTGGCCAGCTGAAGCTGCGCCGCGCGCACGCTGTGTTCGCGCTTTTCGCGCTTGCCGTCTACCCAGCGCGCCACCTGTTGGTACTGCTGCGGCTGCAGGAAACGAAACGACAGGTCTTCCAATTCCCACTTGATTTGCCAGATGCCCAGCCGGTTGGCCAGCGGCGCAAAAACTTGCAGACTCTCGGTGGCCAGTTCAGACGGACAGGGCGTGCGCGACTGTGCAAACCAGCGCAGCGTCTGCAGCCGCGAGGCCAGGCGCAGCAGCACCACACGCAGGTCGCGTGAAAATGCCAGCAGCATTTTGCGCACCCTTTCGGTCTGCTGCGCTTTGTGCGCTGCGCCGGCCGGGCCAGCGCTGGCCTGGCGCGCTGCACGTTGCACCTGCACCAGACGGCGTGTCAACGCCACCAGGCTGGCGTAAGACTCGCCAAAGGCCTTGCGCACCACCTCTTCGGGGTGCTGCACGTGGTCGCCGGCGTACACCAGGTAAGCCGCCGCGCACAACGTGGGCGCAGCACCGATGCTGCGCAACACGTCGGCCGTGCCGTCGGCATGGCCCAGCGCGGGTTCGCCGGTGTCGAGCCGGTGATCAGCCAGCAAGGTGGTGGCGAAATCACGCGCACGCTGCACAGGGTCGGCCGTGGCCGGCGGCGGCGCGTCTGTTGCGCCATGCCCGGCGGCAGGGGGTGCGGGCACCGTTTCGTCCACGGTGGCCAGGTGCACGATGGCCGCAGCGCCGGTGTGCGCGGTGGTGCGCGCGCTGCCGCCCCCCGTTTTCATGGACTCAGCAGAAAACTGCGTACCACCTCGCGTTGATCGGGCTGCACCAGCATGGGCGCATGGCCCACACCGGCAAATTCATGCACCCGCGCCCGCGGGCCCCGCGCGGCCATGGCCGCTGCGGTCTGCGGCGACAACAGGTCGGAATCGGCGCCCCGCAACAGCAGCGTCGGGCAGGTCAGTCGGTCGTAGCCGGCCCACAGTGCGGCTTCACCGGCAGCGGCCAGTTCAGGTGTCATTGCCTTGAAGGGCAGCGCGATGGCGGGGTCATAGTGGGGCTTGAAACCGGTGCCGGACGGCTTGAGCTGTGGCTTCGTCAGCGCCAGCCACTGTTCACGGCTGTGAGGGCCAAAACCTTCAGAAATGGTCCGCAGCGCATCCGCTGCAGCCTCCACCGTGGGCCACTGCGCAGGCTGCCCCACATAACCACCAATGCGCTGCAGCGCCACGGCTTCAATCGTGGGGCCTACGTCGTTCAACACCAGCCGCCTGACAGGTGCGCCTGGCAGACTGGCCAGGCCCAGGCCAATCAGCCCGCCCATCGACGTGCCCACCCAGTCCAGCTGCGTGGCATTCAGGCGCGCCAGCAGCGTCACCATGTCGGCCACATAAGCAGGCAGGGAATATCCCAAGGGGTCGGCCAGCCAGTCGCTTTGGCCACGGCCCACCACATCCGGGCAGACCACGCGACAAACACCTGCCAGGTCTTGCGCCAGCGTGTCGAAGTCACGCCCCTGCCGGGTCAGCCCGTGTACACACACCACCACCCGCGGGTTGGCGGCGTCACCCCATTCCCAGTAGGCCATGCGGTGCAGGCCGCGGCTGTCCAGACATTGCACGTTTTGGAGGCGAGGTTCGGTCATGGCGAGGTCCGGTGGCGTACCAAAGACTGGCAAAGCGGTGGCTTGGAAATCGGCAACAGGCACCGCGGCGCCGTGCCCAACGCCATCGTATCAACGCATTTGCACGCTGCCGCTGACTTGCGCCGTCACCGTGGCTTTGCCCGCTTCCACCGGCAGCGCTTCATCGGAAGAGGCGCGCATGGACTGCGCGCGCATCATCTGCGGCGCTGGCATCTGGGGCGATTCAGCATTCACCGCCACTTCACGCACGCTGTAGCCGCTGAACCCGAACTGCTTGCTCACCGCGTCGGCACGGGCGCGAAAGCGCGTGATGGCCTGGGCGGCCACGTCGCCTTCCACTTTTTCGCGTGCTTCGCGCGACAAAGAAAAGCCCACCCGCGCAATCGACAGCGTACTCACCCGACCCGTCAGCTGCGAGATGGCCTGCACATCGCGCCCTTCCACCACCAGCTCGGTGCTGCCCTGCCAGCCGCTGATGATGGGAGCCGCGTTGGGCTTGTTGGTGTAACGCGGGTAGAGCGAAAAGCCACCCGTCTGCACCTCTACCTGGCCCGGCTTGGCTATCTTGCGCGCCTCTTGCAGCGCGGCGTCCAACGCCTGGCGCAACGGGCCCTGTACGGCGGCCGCATCGGCACCGTCACGCGTGGTTGAAAAAACCACCGTGATCCAGTCTTTTTGCACCTCCACCGAGGCACTGGCGCTGAGGCTGACCACGTTCTGGAGTGGCGCATGCAGTGCTGCTGCGCTGGGCTGGGCCTGAACCGACACGCTGGGTAGCGCACAGGCCAAAGCTGCGCATGCTGCGGCCGCAGCGCGGGCGCCGCCTTGTGGCCAGCGGCCACCAGCACCGCCGAAGAGGGCAAGCGCAAAGGAAATGGTGTTCATCGGATTTGCTCTTCAGTTCGGTTTTGAGGATGGGCGCAGCACAACTGACTATTTTCAGACAGACATGCAGACTGCGGTGAACGTGCTTCAACAGGCTGTCGCGCGCAATAGTGCCCGCCCTGCAGCCCACTGCCACGGGTAGTCGGTCTTTTTTCACTGCCTTCAAAATTCTTACCCCGCACAATGAGACTGTTACATTTTCGCCGGAGCCCACCATGACCGCACCCGCAGCACCCCGCGCAGACCGCATCGTTGTCGTTGACGACGACGCGCGCATCCGCGACCTGTTGCGCCGCTACCTGGCGCAAGAAGGCTTTGATGTCTTGCTGGCCGAAGACGCCAAGGCGCTGAACCGACTGATGTCGCGCGAAACCATCGACCTCATCGTGCTGGACCTGATGTTGCCCGGTGAAGACGGCCTGTCCATCTGCCGCCGTCTGCGGGCTGCCAATGACGTCACGCCCATCATCATGCTGACGGCCAAAGTGGAAGACGTGGACCGCATCGTAGGCCTTGAAGTGGGCGCTGATGATTACCTGCCCAAGCCCTTCAACCCCCGTGAACTGCTGGCCCGCATCAACGCCGTGCTGCGCCGCCGCCCCGCGGTTGAAGCGCCCGGGGCACCGTCCAAAGAAGCGCAGGTGGTGAGTTTTGGTCCCTTCGAATTTGATCTGTCACTGCGGCGTCTGGCAAAGTCTGGTGAACAGATTGCGCTGACCACCGGTGAATTCTCGATGCTCAAGGCGCTGGTGCGCCATCCGCGCCAGCCGCTGTCGCGCGACAAGCTGGCACAACTGGCGCGCGGCCGCGAATTTGAACCCTTCGATCGCAGCCTGGACGTGCAGATATCGCGTTTACGCAAGATGATCGAGCCCGATCCGGCGCAGCCACGCTACATCCAGACCGTCTGGGGCGTGGGTTACGTCTTTGTACCCGATGGCGCTTCCTGACCGCCGCAACGGCAACAGCAACCAATCTGCTCTCAGCCGACGGGCCGTAGTACTTAGCCTTTTCTGGCGCACTTTTGCTTACCTGGCCACCCTGCTCACCGGCACGGTGCTGGTGTGGGTGTTCACGCTGCGCGCATTGGCCACCATGGCGGCCACGGGCGCCACCGCAGCCGCAGGCACGGGCGCCAACTCCGCGCTGACCACCGCCGTCTGGCTGGGCACAGCCAGCTTGCTGACCCTGGCTGGCGCGGCCTTGATGGCACGGCTTATCAACCAGCCGCTGCGTGAGCTGTCGTTTGCAGCCAGCCGCATCCGCGAAGGCGATCTGGACTCGCGTTTGGACGAAAACACACTAACGAGCGAAATACGCGAAGTCAACCGCGGCTTCAACCGCATGGCGCGTGAACTGGCGCGCGTGGAAGAAGACCGCGCGGTCATGCTGGCTGGCATCAGCCACGACCTACGCACGCCGCTGGCGCGCTTGCGGCTGGAAACCGAGATGAGTGTTGAAGACGATGAAGCCAAACGCAACATGGCGCTGGACATCGACCAGCTCGACGCCATCATCGACAAGTTCATGGATTACGCGCGGCCCGGTGAAACCAAGCTGCAGCCGGTGGCCGTGTCGCAACTGGTGATCCGCGAAGCTGCAGTGTTTCGCGACCCGGCGCAAATTCGCATCACCAACCGCGTGTTGTCAGACCTGATGGTGATGGCCGACGAAACCGAGCTGTCGCGCATCTTTCTGAACTTGTTTGAAAACGCCCGGCGCTATGGCCGTGGCACCTACACCGGCATGGCCGAGGTGACGGTGAGTACACAGAGCCTGGATTCCTGGGTCATCATCAGCGTGCGAGACCACGGCCCCGGCGTCAGCGCCGACAAGCTGCCGCAACTGACGACGCCGTTTTTTCGAGGTGACGCGGCACGCACCGCAGCCACGGGCGCCGGGCTGGGCCTGGCTATCGTCGACAAAGCCATGGCGCGCATGGGCGGCAATCTGGAGCTGGCCAACGCCACCGACGGCGGCCTGGTGGCGCACTTGAGGCTGCGCAGGCCCACGGCTGATGAGTTGAAGGCCCAGCGGCGCTGAACGCGTCTGACGCTCCTGGGAGCACCGCGCCTGCGATTGCCGGGCGCTACAAACCGCTGAGGAACCGCAGAAAAACCGCAGAAAAACCACCTGGCAGTTGGCCCGCCTGCATTCAACGGTGACGCTACTGTCTGTTCATGTTGGCGTCCATCCACGCCACGCGTCGTTGCAACCAGTTCTTGAGCCACGCCACCTCAGCACTGTAGCTGCCCATAACGGCCTGGTTGGGCCACACATAGTTGTTCAGGATGGGCCAACGAGCAAAGTTCTGCTGCTGCGACCGCTGCAGCATGGCCGCCTGCTGATCGATGTAAGCCGGCAGGCTGGACACTGAATTTCTGAAGGCCGGCCAATTGGCCTTCACGCGGTCCCTGAAAGCTGGCGTGCGCATCAGGGCGTCAAACCAGGCGGTGGTGTTGCGCAGGTACCAACCTTCGGGGTACATCGCCGACTGGTAGAAATTGATGTTGCCCGCAGCCAGGTCGAAGTCCCACAGCGGCCCCATTTTCAGCAATCCGCCACGCTGCTTGTGCAGGTAGACGCTGGACCCCATGGCGGCGTCTTTGTTCTTCAGCAGTTCACTCACCAGGTAGTAGCGAACCAGGGAGTCAACATCCATGTAGCGCGGCACCCCGGTCTGTACGTTGAAGTCACCGCGAAAGATGGCGTGCTCCAGGCTTTGCACGTGGTTGGCGCTGTACGCCTTCTGGGCCGGCATCACCTTCTCTTCCTTCGGGCTTTCCATCAGAAAGGTGTAGCCCCCGGGGGATGTGGAGAACGTGGTGTCGGTTGGCAACACGCGGTCGAAGTATTCCACCTGCAGCAGGTAGCCCCCTTCAACAGCCGGTGAGGCCAAGTCTGCGGTGGTCATCGGTGTGATGGCCACGCGGGAAGGGTCCACTTCGATCTTCTCGCCGATCTGGTAATTGCCGAGAAACTGGTTGTTCAGGTAGACATCGGCAAACCGAAGACGCGGCGTCCAGGGCATGCCGACGCGCCGGCTCAGTTCCATACCCACCGCGTTGCGCAGCAGTGTCTTGTCGGCGTAGTTCGCGAGCAGCACCCAGTCTTTGTGCGCCGGCATGTTCAGGATCACGCTGGCTGCCGGCAACTTCAGTCGGTAGCCTTTTTTGGGCATGTTCCAGGTGCTGTTGCCGCGCCCCCGTATCTGCACCTTGCCGTGATACAGGCCGATACCGTAACGCTGCGACGAGCCGTCGCTGATGCGCAAGCAGGCTTCCAGATAGTTTTCTTTGTTGACAACCGGGGCCAGGTTCGTGGTCCAGATCTGCACCACCGGCAAACCGGTGTCGACGATCGGCAAATTGGCGTAGGCCGGTGGCGCACAGCCTGGGATGGTTGAAATGGCCGCTGCGGCACTGCCTGCCAGTGCCAACGATGTCGCAAGACCTGTGACGCTGCGCCACACAGCCCGTTGAAACAGCCCCCAACCCATTGCGCCCATGCCCATCCTCCTGGTTCGTTTCGAGGGCAGCAACACCTTGCCGGCGCACAAGCACCACGCAGCAATCCCACCCTTCTAGGTCCAGCAAATGATGTCAGCGAAGAGCCTCACCGGCTTTAACCGGGATGCGGGGGTGCAGCAAGGCACCGGTGTATCAATCGTTACGGAGCCTGGTGTTTTCAGAAACGGCAAAACGGGCCCACTTCCGGGCCAACTTGTAGGCCAACGTCGGCTCAGCGCACCAGCAGACAAACGGCCCGTGTCTCGATGGCACGCCCTTCACCCACAGGCCCCATCTTCTCCGCGGTCTTCGCCTTGATGTTGACCGCCCCCACGTCCAGCGCAAGGGCTTGCGCCACGCGTTTGCGCATGGCGTCGATGTGGGGTGCCAGTTTCGGCGCCTGGGCGACGACGGTGCTGTCGATGTTGACGATCTGCCACCCCAATGCGCGCACACGCTCTGCCACCACCTGCAGCAAGCGCACCGAATCGGCGCCCTGGAAAGCGGGGTCGGTGTCGGGAAAGTGGCGCCCGATGTCGCCCAGGCCGGCAGCGCCCAACAGCGCGTCGGTCATGGCGTGCAACAAGGCATCGGCATCTGAATGGCCCAGCAGGCCGTGGCTGTGGGGGATGTGCACCCCGCCCAGCATCAGCGGGCGGCCGGTTACCAGGGCGTGGGTGTCCCAACCCTCGCCCACGCGCATCTCGGGTTGGCGCGGCGGTGGTTGTGAAGCTTGGCTGGGCGCTGGCGGCGCCTCTTTGGGGATATCGCTCATCGTGTCTCCAGCAGCCGCCGGGCCAACGCCAAGTCGCTGGGCCAAGTGACTTTCAGGTTTTCGGCTTCGCCAGGCACCAGCAGGGGGGCGTACCCCATCGCTTCCATGGCGCTGGACTCGTCGGTGATCTCGACACCGGCCTGCTGGGCCTGCACCAGTGCACGGAGCAACGGGCCCAGTTTGAACATCTGCGGCGTCTGCGCCAGGTGCTTGTCGGTGCGCGGCAGCGTGGTTTGCACCCGCGCCGAACCGACGGCTGCGGCTTTCAAGGTGTCTGCCACCGGCAGCGCCAACAGGCCGCCAGTTTCGTCGGGCAAGCAAGCATCGATCAGCCGGTCGACCCAGGCGGGCTGCAACAGGCAGCGGGCCGCGTCATGCACCAGCACCCAGTCTTGTTCGCGTGCGCCGTGGGCAAGCAGTGTTTGCAGGCCCGCCGCCACGCTGGCGGCGCGTGTGCTGCCACCGCAGCGCGCCACCCAGGCGCGAGGGCCGGCAAAAGCAGGCGCATGGGCATCAAAAGCCGCGTCCTGCGGCGCCAGCACCACCAGGGTGGCCGTCAGGCGCGGCACGGCATCCAGGGCAGCCAGCGTGTGTGCCACCACGGTGCGCGCGCCCAGCATCGTGTACTGCTTGGGTCCACCGGCGGCCGCCCGCACACCCACGCCGGCGCACGGAACCAAGCCGTAACAACGGGCCGCTTCGTCGGCTGAGCCGGGCTTCCGTTGAACTTGTGAACGGGCGACTGTGAACATTTGCAGCGGATTCTAGAATCTGCGTTTGCTGCTATGAATTCACGCCTCCCCCTGCACCCGTCCCGCGTTTACCAGGCGCATCCCATGTCCGGCCCGTATTGATGCAACTGCCCGCCATTGCGACCGGCAAGCGCTTCACCCTGCCCCGCCCTTTTGGCTCTGCAGACGCGTTGTTGCTGGCGAGGCTGGCACGCCAGCACGCCAACGCGGGCCGCATGCTGACAGTGTTCACGGCCGAACCGTCAGACAGCACACGGCTGGCCGATGAACTGGCCTTTTTCGACCCTGCCCTGCGCATCGCCGTGTTTCCTGACTGGGAAACGCTGCCCTACGACACCTTCAGCCCGCACCAGGACCTGATTTCTGAGCGGTTGGCCACGCTGTGGCGCATCCACAGCCGTGACGTGGATGTGGTACTGCTGCCGGCCACCACCGCGCTGACCCGTCTGGCGCCACCGTCGTTCCTGGCCGGCACCACCTTCAACTTCAAGCAGAAGTCGCGGCTGGACGAAGCGCAGCTGAAGTCGCAGCTGACGCTGGCCGGATACCAGCATGTCAGTCAGGTGGTCAGCCCGGGCGAATACGCCGTGCGCGGCGGCCTGATCGACCTGTTCCCGATGGGCAGCCTGGTGCCGTACCGGGTCGACCTGTTCGGCGACGAGGTGGACAGCATCCGCACCTTCGACCCCGATTCGCAGCGCAGCCTGTACCCGGTGCCCGAGGTGCGGCTGCTGCCTGGGCGTGAATTTCCGATGGACGACAAGGCACGCAATGCCTTCCGCGCCCGCTGGCGCGAGCAGATCGAGGGCGACCCCACGCGCAGCCGCGTCTACAAGGACATCGGCGCCGGTTTGGCCAGCGGCGGCATCGAGTACTACCTGCCGCTGTTTTTTGACGAGCCAGGCACCTTCTTCGACTACCTGGGTGGCAGCGCGGCGCCCGCTGCATTGGTCTTGCACGGCAAGGTGGACGAAGCCCTGCAGCACTTCTGGCAAGACACCCGCGAGCGCCACCGCTTCCTGCAGCACGACCCCGAACGGCCGCTGCTGCCGCCGGCCGCGATGTTCATGCCGGTCGAAGAGTTTTTTGCGCGCACGCAGGCGCACGCCACGCTGTCGTTGCGCACCGGGTTGGCACCGGTGGTTACTGCGTCCACGGCCCCCAGCACCGAGGCCACCGCACTGCTGGGCACCGCAGCTGCAGAAGACGAGCAAACGCAGGCCGCTGCTGCGTTATCGCCCGTCACCGCCTGGGCCCGCCCGTTGCCCGACTTGAGCATCGACCGCGGCGCCACCCACCCGCTGGGCCTGCTGCAAAAACACCTGCAGCAGACACCCCACCGCGTGCTGCTGGTGGCAGAAAGCGACGGCCGCCGCGAGAGCCTGATCGAGCTGCTGCGTGAACACAGCCTGCATGTGCCCAGCGCCGACAACCTGCAGGACTTCATGGCGGGCGACGAAAAGGTCGCCATCACCGCCGCGCCGTTGGCTGAAGGTTTCCACTGGCTGGAGCCCGAAGCTGGCATCTCGCTGCAGCTGGTGACAGAAACCGAACTGTTTGCCACCACGCCGCAAGCAAGGCGGCGCAAGAAACAAGAGCAGACCAGCAGCGTTGAAGCGCTGATCAAAGACCTGTCGGAGTTGAAGGTGGGCGACCCCGTGGTGCACCTGAACCACGGCATCGGGCGCTACCAGGGCTTGATCAACATCGATCTCGGTGATGGGCCGAGTGAGTTCCTGCACCTGGAATATGCCGACAAGGCGACGCTTTATGTGCCCGTGGCGCAGCTGCATTTGATCAGCCGCTACACCGGTGTCAGCGCTGATGAAGCGCCGCTGCACAAGTTGGGCTCGCCGCAATGGGACAAGGCCAAGCGAAAGGCGGCCGAACAGGTTCGGGACACAGCAGCTGAACTGCTGGCGCTGTACGCGCGCCGCGCCGCGCGTGAAGGTTTTGCGCACCGTTTCAGCCCCCACGACTATGAAGCGTTCGCCACCAGTTTCGGCTTCGAAGAAACCGCCGACCAGCGCGCCGCCATCCACGCCGTCATCCAGGACATGGTGAGTCCCAAACCGATGGACCGCTTGGTCTGCGGCGACGTGGGCTTCGGCAAAACCGAAGTGGCTTTGCGCGCGGCCTTCGTGGCCGTGCACGGTGGCAAACAGGTGGCCATCCTGGCGCCCACCACCTTGCTGGCTGAACAGCACTACAACACGCTGTGCGACCGCTTTGGCAAGTGGCCGGTGAAGATTGCCGAGATGTCGCGTTTTCGATCCACCAAAGAAATCAAGCTGGCCATGGACGGCATCGCCGACGGCAGTGTCGACATCGTGGTGGGCACCCACAAGTTGTTGTCGGCAGACGTGAAGTTCCAGCGCCTGGGGCTTTTGGTCATCGACGAAGAACACCGTTTTGGCGTGCGCCACAAAGAAGCCATGAAAGCGTTGCGCGCCGAGGTGGATGTGCTCACGCTCACCGCCACACCGATACCGCGCACGCTGGGCATGGCCCTGGAGGGCCTGCGCGACCTGAGTGTGATTGCCACCGCGCCGCAACGCCGGCTGTCCATCAAGACCTTTGTGCGCACTGAAGGAACCAGCGTCATCCGCGAAGCCGTGTTGCGTGAACTGAAGCGCGGCGGCCAGGCCTACTTCCTGCACAACGAGGTGGAGACAATTGAAAACCGGCGCCAGAAACTGGTGGAACTGCTGCCCGAAGCGCGCATTGCCATCGCCCACGGCCAGATGCCCGAGCGTGAACTGGAAACCGTGATGCGCGACTTTGTGGCGCAGCGGCACAACGTCTTGCTGTGCAGCACCATCATTGAAACCGGCATTGACGTGCCGAGTGCCAACACCATCGTCATCAGCCGCGCCGACAAGTTCGGCCTGGCCCAGCTGCACCAGTTGCGCGGCCGTGTGGGCCGCAGCCACCACCAGGCCTATGCCTACCTGCTGGTGCCCGACGTGCAGGCGCTCACCAAACCCGCCGCCATGCGCTTGCAGGCCATTCAGGACATGGAAGAGCTGGGCTCTGGTTTTTATCTCGCGATGCACGACCTGGAAATTCGTGGTGCCGGCGAGGTGCTGGGTGAAAACCAAAGCGGCAACATGATGGAGGTGGGTTTTCAGCTCTACAACGACATGCTGAACGAAGCCGTGCGTTCACTGAAAGCCGGCCGTGAACCCGACCTGCTCAGCCCCATGGGTGCGCTGTTTGGCGCCGCCACCGAAGTCAATCTGCACGCCCCTGCCCTGCTGCCCACCGCCTACTGCGGTGACGTGCACACCCGGCTGAACCTGTACAAACGCCTGGCGATGGCCGAACGCGCCGAGCAGATCGACACGCTGCTGGAAGAAATCACCGACCGCTTTGGCAAGCTGCCGGCGCAAGGGCAGACACTCTTCGACACGCACCGGCTGCGCGTGCTGGCCAAACCCTATGGCGTGATGAAAATCGACGCCGGGCCGAAGTTGATGAGCATCACCTTCAAACCCAAGGCGCCCATCGATGCACGCCGCATCATTGAACTGGTGCAGAAAAACCGGTCGGTGAAGCTGGCGGGCAACGACAAGCTGCGCATCGAACGCGAGATCAGCAACCCGGCCGACCGCGCGCACTACCTGCGCGACCTGCTGCGCGCGCTGGGCACGCCTGTGAAGGAAGACGCATGAAGGCGCTGGCGGTTCAGAACCCCACCAGCGCGCAGGAAATCGAGCCCGGCCTCTTCATCCGCGGCTTCACGCCGCCGCTGCAGCTGGCCCACTACAAGCTGGTGGCGTTCGACATGGATTCGACGTTGATCAACATCGAGTGCGTCGATGAGATTGCCGATGCGGTGGGGCGCAAGGCCGAGGTGGCCGCCATCACCGAAGCCGCGATGCGTGGCGAACTGGTGGATTACCGCGTCAGCCTGCACCGGCGCCTGGCACTGCTGCGCGGTGTGCCGCTGTCGGTGCTGGAACAGGTGTACGCCCAGCGGCTGCAGCTGAACCCCGGTGTTGAAACCTTTGTGCAAGCCTGCCATGCCGCCGGCTTGAAGACACTGCTGGTTTCGGGCGGCTTCACTTTTTTCAGCGAACGGGTACGTGCACGGCTACAGCTGCACTTTGCGCGCGCCAACCAGCTGGACGTGGTGGACGGTTGCCTCACCGGCGCGCTCGTGCCACGGCCTTGGGGCGACGTGGTGGACGGACTGGAAAAGCGCCGCGTGTTGCTGGAGGTGGCCGAACTGATGGGCATTAGCCCGGCGCAAACCATCGCCGTGGGCGACGGCGCCAACGACCTGCCGATGATGTCGGTGGCCGGCTTGTCCATCGCTTACCACCCCAAGCCGGCGGTGCTGGAACAGGCGATGCTGTCCATTACCTTGGGCGGCATGGAGCGTGCGTTGTCGCTGTTGCAGGGCTGAGAACTGCCGCCGCAGCTTCAGCGTGGCCAGCGCGGCAGCAGCGGGTGGCGGCCGGGTTGAGATGTCTTGCGCTGGTTACTGTGCTTGAATCTGCGCCAGCGGCGGCGCCGCAAGCCCCGCAACCAGCCAACAACCCCATCCCCAGAAGCCACTGCGTTTGGCCGTCAAGCCTTCCGCTTTTCAGCCTCTGACGGCCGCGGGTTGCATGATGCCCCCGCCAGGCGGCGCAACCACCGAGGCTCGTGGCCGGGTTGTAGATGGTTTGCGGAGCGGCAGCAGCGCTTACTTGAAGCCCACACGGTCCAGCATCTGCTGCACTTGCGTGGTGGCCGCACCCACTTTGGCCACAGGCACGGTTTCAGCCTTGAAGCGGCCC
>JANNMQ010001150.1:0-2523 GCA_031398045.1 Rubrivivax sp. | reverse complement strand
TGCCATCAGGCTGCGCAGCGCGGTTTCGCCCTTCTTCAGCTCTTCTTCCTTGCGAAAGCGCACCTGCGTGCTGATGTCGGGGCGCGTGACGCCCAGGGTGCCGCTTTCGCCGCAGCAGCGTTCGTTTTTGATGACGTTCGGGCCGAGCAAGGCCTTCACCGTTTTCATCGGCTCCTGCAGCTTCATCGGGCTGTGGCAAGGGTCGTGGTAGAGGTAGCCGCCCTGCTGTTCTGGCGTAAGCGCGATGCCTTTTTCCAGCAGGTATTCGTGGATGTCAACGATGCGGCAGCCGGGGAAGATGTCTTCAAACTTGTAGCCCTGCAGCTGGTCGAAGCAGGTGCCGCAGCTGACCACCACGGTCTTGATGTCGAGGTAGTTCAACGTGTTGGCCACGCGGTGGAAGAGCACCCGGTTGTCGGTGATCATCTTCTCGGCCTTGTCGAACTGCCCGCTGCCGCGCTGCGGGTAGCCGCAGCACAGGTAGCCCGGCGGCAGCACAGTTTGTACGCCGGCATGCCACAGCATGGCCTGCGTGGCCAGGCCCACCTGGCTGAACAAACGTTCACTGCCGCAGCCCGGGAAGTAGAAAACCGCTTCGGTTTCTGCCGTGGTGGCCACCGGGTTGCGAATGATGGGCACGTAGTCGGCGTCTTCAATGTCCAGCAGTGCACGTGCGGTTTTCTTCGGCAGGCCGCCAGGCATTTTCTTGTTGATGAAGTGGATGACCTGTTCTTTGAGGGGTGCGGCACCCAAGGTGGCCGGTGGCGCGGTGGTTTGCTTGCGGGCTGCGGGCTTAAGCAGGCCATTGAAGAAGCGTTGGGCCTTGAAACCCACCTCAACCATGGCAGTGCGCATCACCTTGATGGCTTGCGGGTTGGTGGCGTTGAGGAAAGCCATGGCGGCGGCGTTGCCGGGCCGAAAACTCTTGTGGCCCATCTTGCGCAACAGGTTGCGCATGTTCATGGTGACGTCGCCGAAGTCGATCTTCACAGGGCACGGGCTTAGGCACTTGTGGCACACGGTGCAGTGGTCGGCCACGTCTTCGAAGTCTTCCCAGTGTTTGACGCTGATGCCGCGGCGCGTCTGCTCTTCATACAGGAAGGCCTCAATAAGCAGCGACGTGGCCAGTATCTTGTCGCGCGGGCTGTACAGCAGGTTGGCGCGCGGCACGTGGGTGGCACACACCGGTTTGCACTTGCCGCAACGCAGGCAGTCTTTGATGCTGTCGCTGATGGCGCCGATGTCGCTCTGCTGCATGATCAGAGACTCATGCCCCATCAGCCCGAAGCTGGGTGTGTAGGCCGCACCCAGGTCGGCGCTTTGGCTGCCTTCCATGCGGCCGCGCATCAGTTTGCCTTTGTTGAAGCGTCCCTCAGGATCAACGCGCTGTTTGTAGTCGGCAAAGGGCTGCAGTTCGGCGTCGGTCAAGAACTCCAGCTTGGTGATGCCGATGCCGTGTTCGCCGCTGATCACACCGCCCAGCTGCCGCGCCAGCGCCATGATGCGGGCCACGGCTTCGTGTGCCGTTTGCAGCATGACGTAGTTGTCGCTGTTGACGGGGATGTTGGTGTGCACATTGCCATCACCCGCATGCATGTGCAGCGCCACCCACACGCGGCTGCGCAGCACTTCTTTGTGGATGCGGCGGCATTCGGCCAGGATGGGCTCGAATGCACTGCCGGCAAACACTTGCTGCAGCGGTTTCAGGATTTGCGTTTTCCAGCTCGCGCGGTCACGCCAGTCTTGCAGGCGGGCGAAGCTGGTTTCACCCGCTTCATCGCCAATGCCAGGCTGCACCACGTCCAGGGTGTCCAGCCAGTGCTGCCACTGTGCTTGCACGCTGCCGATCAGCGCATGGGCCTGCTGCACACGGTCTTCCAGCAGTTCGGCGCTGGGGATGTCGCCTGCATCGTCGCTTTGGCCCAGCGGCAGGCGCTTGGTGTCTGCGCCTGGCGCAAACAGCGCTTGCAAGGCCTGCGCCAGTTCCAGCTTGTTGCGCAGGCTCAGTTCCACGTTGATGCGTTCGATGCCTTCGGTGTATTCACCCATGCGCGGCAGCGGTATCACCACGTCTTCATTGATTTTGAAAGCGTTGGTGTGTTTGGCAATGGCGGCCGTGCGCTTGCGGTCCAGCCAGAACTTCTTGCGCGCGTCGGCGCTGACGGCGATGAAACCTTCACCGGCGCGTGAGTTGGCGATGCGCACCACTTCGCTGGTAGCACGGGCCACCGCGTCTTCGTCGTCACCGACGATGTCGCCCACCAACACCATCTTGGGCAAGCCGTTGCCCTGCAGCGACCGCTTGCTTTTGGTGGCGTAGCCCACGGCTTTCAGGTAGCGGTCGTCCAGGTGCTCGAGCCCCGCCAACAGCACCCCATGGCCCGCCAGCGAAAACAGGTAGTCCTTGATCTCCACGATGCTGGGCACCGCGTCTTTGGGCTTGCCAAAAAACTCCAGGCAGACGGTGCGCACGTGCTTGGGCATGCGGTGCACCACCCAGCGCGCGCTGGTGATCAGGCCGTC
>JANNMQ010001144.1:0-2415 GCA_031398045.1 Rubrivivax sp. | reverse complement strand
GGCGGCGGCGCAGTCCCTCTGGCGGGGGCTGCGCAGCCCAGTTCGGTCATCCTACAAAGCCCCGTCAAGACGCAGACCCGCCGGCCCGCAGTGGGGCCGGTGCCGTGGTGGGCCGGCCTGGCAGGGGCGTGGTTGCTGGGCACCGCGCTGCAATTGCAGCAGCCCGTGTTGTGGTCTGCACAAACCACGCTGGCGCTGGCCACGGCGGCCGCGGTGGTGCTGTGGGTGGGTGTTTTCTGCAGAAAGCGCCAGCCGACCTGGCAGCCCCGCGCGGTGTGGGCCTTGGTGCTGTGCGCCGTGTTGGCCTTGGCTTTCACCTTGACCGCTGCGCGTGCGCAGCTGCAGCTGAACCAGCATCTGCCTGCTGCGTTGGAAGGGCAGGACCTGGTGCTCACCGGGCAGGTGGTGTCTTTGCCAGATGAAAACATCACCGGCACCCGCTTTCTGTTTCGGGTTGACGCTGCACAGCACCAGGGCCAGCCGATGCAGGTGCCCACGCTGGTGTCTCTGGGCTGGTACCGCGGCATCGATGACGATGCGCTGCTGGGCGGGCCACCGCAGACGGTGCAAGCCGGGCAAAACTGGCGCTTGACAGCGCGGCTGCGCCAACCCCATGGCACGCTGAACCCGCACGGCTTCGACCTGGAGCTGTGGCTCTTTGAACGCGGCATCCGCGCCAGCGGTTCGGTGCGCGCCACGCCCCGCACACCTGCCCAGCTGTTGCCCGATGCGCAGGGTGTCAGCGTGCAGCGCTTGCGCCAGCAGCTGCGCGATGCCATCACGCTGCGTGTGGCCGACCCGGCGCTGGCGGGTGTGCTGGCCGCACTGGCCGTGGGTGACCAGGCGGCCATCGCGCGCGCCGACTGGGATGTGTTTCGCACCACCGGCGTGGCGCACCTGATGAGCATTTCCGGCCTGCACGTCACCATGTTTGCCTGGCTGGCCGGTGCAGCGTTGGGTGCGCTGTGGCGGCTGCACCCGCGTGCGCCGCTGTGGCTGCCGGTGCCGCTGGCGGCGCGCTGGGGCGGGCTGCTGGCCGCCGCCGCTTATGCACTGATGGCCGGCTGGGGCGTGCCGGCGCAGCGCACGGTGTGGATGCTGGCCGCCGTGGTGCTGCTGCGCAGTGCCGGCTTGCGCTGGCCGCTGTGGGCGGTGCTGCTGGCTGCCGCGCTGGTGGTGGCGCTGCTCGACCCCTGGGCGTTGCTGCAGCCGGGTTTTTGGCTGTCGTTTATGGCCGTGGGGCTCTTGTCTTCATCTGAACCGGTGCAGCCCAACGCCACGCCCCTGGATGGGGGCCGCGCCCCGGTGCTGCGCCGCTGGTTGCTGGCCGGTCTGCGCACCCAGGCGGTGGCCACCGTCGGGCTGGCGCCGCTGTCGATGGTGTTTTTCCAGCAGCTGTCGCTGGTCGGTTTTGTGGCCAACCTGGTGGCCATACCGGTGGTCACGCTGTTGGTCACGCCGCTGGCGCTGCTGGGCGTGGTGCTGCCGCCCTTGTGGACACTGGCGGCGGCGGTGGTGCAGGGGTTGATGCAGCTGCTGCAGGCGCTGTCGGCGCTACCCTGGGCGGTGTGGACAGCTGCCGCAGCGCCGGGCTGGGCGGTGGCTTGTGGCCTTTTGGCTGCACTGTTGGCGGTGGCACCCTTGCCGCCGCGCTGGCGCTGGCTGGCCGTGCCCTTGATGCTGCCGCTGCTGGCGCCGCCTGTGGCGCACCCGCCAGCCGGGCAGTTTGAACTGTTGGCGGCTGACATCGGGCAAGGCACCGCGGTGCTGGTGCGCACGCAGCGCCACCTGCTGCTGTACGACACTGGGCCGCAGGTGGCGCGCGACAGCGACGCCGGGGCGCGTGTGCTGTTGCCCTTGCTGCGTGCGCGGGGTGAACGCCAGCTGGACGTGCTGATGCTGAGCCACCGCGACGCCGACCATGTGGGCGGCGCGGCTTCGGTGCTGGCGGGCCTGCCCGTGGTGGCGCTGCACAGCTCGCTGGAATCCAGCCATCCACTGCGGGCGCAGGCTGCCCAGCGGGGTGTGCCGCACACCCCCTTGCCAGGCCGGGCAGCGCTGGCAGTGGGACGGTGTGCGGTTTGAGGTGCTGCACCCGCAACCGGCTGACCTGGCGCAGGGCGAAAGCCGCAGCGTCAAGCCCAATGCGCTGAGCTGTGTGCTGCGCGTGCAGGCCGCTGTACAGGGGGCAGTGCCGGCCCGCAGCGTGCTGCTGACGGGTGACATTGAGGCCGCCCAGGAGGCCCAGCTGCTGGCCGCCCACGCCACCCAGCCGGTGCTGCGCAGCCAGCTGCTGCTGGTGCCCCACCATGGCAGCCGCACGTCGTCCAGCTCCGACTTCATCAACGCCGTGCAGCCGCAGACCGCGGTGGTGCAGGCGGCTTACCGCAGCCGCTTCGGGCACCCGGCACCCGA
>JANNMQ010001132.1:0-2408 GCA_031398045.1 Rubrivivax sp. | reverse complement strand
CAGTTCCTTGATGCGGCCGGTGACGAAAAAAAAGCCGTCGGCGTCGCGGTGGCCCAGGTCGCCGGTGCGCAGCCAGCCATCGGGCGTGAAGGCATCTGCCGTGGCGCTGGGGTTTTTGTAGTAACCCTGCATCACATGCGGGCCGCGGATGATGATTTCGCCGGTGCTGCCGTCGGGCACGGCTTGCAGCGCTGCGTCCACCACCCGCGCCTGCCCGCCGCTGGCGCGGCCCACCGAGCCCAGCTTGCGCTGCGCGGCGGCCAGCGGGTTGGAAAAACTGGGCGCCACGGTTTCTGTCAGGCCCATGGTTTCGATCACGCCGATGCCAAATTTCGCCTCAAACGCCCGCAGGTGTTCAGGCGGCAGTGCCGCCGATGCCGAACGGCAGAAACGCAGCCGCGACAGCGTTGCGCGCGCCGGCACAACGCCTTCCAGCAGAAACGAAATGATGGTGGGCACCACGTTGATCCAGGTGCAGCCACTTTGCACCGCCTGTGCCCAAAAGCGCTGCGCCGAAAAACGCGGCGCCATGGCCACACTGCCACCGCTGGCCAGCGGCGCCAGCATGGTCACCGCAAAAGCGTTGATGTGATAAAGCGGCAGCACGCCCAGCACGCGGTCTGGTGGCGTCAGTGCATGTTCGGCCGCGATGGCCTGCGCGTTGGCTGCCAGGTTGGCCTGCGTCAGCATCACGCCCTTGGGCTGGCCGGTGGTGCCCGAGGTGTACATCAGCAGCGCCAGCGCATCGGCGGCGGGTGCTGCGGATGTGGTGGATGTTGCAGGCGTTGCGGGTGCGGGGGTTGTGTTGGCGGCCACGGCGGGCGCCACCGCTGCGGGTAAGGCCAGCGCATCGGGGTCCATCTGCAGCACCCGCAGTTGCGGTGCTGCCTCGGCCACCCGGGCCATCCATTCAGCACTGGCCAACACCAGCTTGCAGTCGCTGTGCTGCAGCACGTAGCGCATCTGCTCGGGCTGCGACAGCAGGTTTACCGGGTTGACGCAGTAGCCGCCGTGCAGAGCGCCCAGCAACAACTGCAGCGTGCCCAGGCCATTGGGCATGACGGTGGAAAGGGTGTCGCCAGGCGCCAAACCCAGGCTGCGTAACCACGCCGCCACGCCCCAACAGTTGTGCTGCAGTTGTGCATAGTCCAGCGTGGTGCCGCTTTCAGTGGCCACTGCGTACAGCGCCTGCGGCTGCTGCCGTGCGGCGCGCTCGATCAGCGTGTGCACAGTGGTGGCCAGCGGCAGGTCTGCTATTTCCATCAGCTGCGCCCGTAGCGGCTGAAGTAGCTGCCGAAGATGCTTGCTTCGCTGGGCACCTGTTCGGGTATGGGGCGCGAGATGCGGGTGATGTTCAGGTAGTGCCGGTAGTTCAGGTTGTCTGAAAAGTTGTTGCCGCCCCAGGTGCCGCAGCCCATGCTCAATGAAAACGGCAGGCCGTTGTCAAAGCTGCCGCCGGTGGCGATGCAGTGCGCCTGGTCGACGATGACCCGCGCCACGGGCAGCTGCAGTGCCAGTTGCAAAGCGTGGTCGGGGTTGGTGCTGTGCAGGCCCACCGAATGGCCAGCGCCCTGGTAGGCGTAGATCTGGCGCACGATGTCGATGGCGTGGTGGAAGTCGCGCGCGCTGTACAGCGCCAGCACCGGACTGAGCTTTTCGCCTGAAAAGGGGTGAGCGGGTCCAAAGCCGCTTTCCTCCACCATCAACACACGCGGCGCCAGCAGGGCCACATCAGCCAGGCCTGCGCGCGCTGCCACTTCGGATGCAGCCCGTCCGGTGGCTGCGGCACTCAGCTTGCCGTCGGGCCACATCAGTTGCTGCAGTTGCGTTTTTTGATCAGCGTTCAGCAGCACCGCACCGCGCTCGCGCAGCGCGGCCAGCATGGGCCCACGCGCTGGACCCACCAGCACGAGGCTGTTTTCTGAACTGCAGCTGGTGGAGTTGTCAAAAGTCTTGCTGCGCAGCACATGGTCGGCCGCGGCGGCAAAGTTCGCGCTTTCGTCGACGATGCCAGCCACATTGCCTGCGCCCACCCCAAAGGCCGGCGTGCCGCAGGTGGCGGCGGCCTGCACGTTGGCCTGTGAACCGGTGGCCACCACCAGGTCACACAGACGCATCAGCGCTTGTGTCGACGCTTTGCTCACCGGGTGCGGCAGCACCTGCACCAGGTCAAGCGGCGCGCCGATGCGGCTGAACTGCGCGTGGATGAATGTAAGCAGGCGCGCCGCCGTGCCCCAGCCCTTGGGCGAAGGCGCCACGATGACGGCGTTGCGGCCCTTCAGTGCATTGATGATCTTGTTGGCTGGCGTGGCGCCCGGGTTGGTGCTGGGGGTGATGGCACACACCACGCCCACCGGCCGCGCAATTTCCACCAAGCCCTTGTCAGGGTGCTCGGCGATCACGCCCAC
>JANNMQ010001105.1:0-2855 GCA_031398045.1 Rubrivivax sp. | reverse complement strand
TTTTTCTTGCCCGCCCCACGCGCGGATCACGCCGCTCCTACGGGGGTGCGGGTCTCGAACCCTGACAGTGCCGGGCTCACCACCGACACGAAGACGAGGCTCTGCGCCCCAGTGCAGAGCACACCATGTACGGCACCAGCGGGTGCGACCGCAATGTCACCGCCGAGATCCGCACCGTCGCGCCGGAGGCATCGACCTGGTAGTCCCCTTCGCCCGCAAGGATCGTCCAGGAGTCCTGACCGCTGGGATGCACGTGCGGGCTGATGCGCTGCCCGGGCTTCACGGTCCAGGCGATGATGGCGGCGTCGGCAGTCTCGTGAACCACCGATCGGATGGGCTCGCCGTCATGGGGTTGAAGGTGGTCGGCAACGTGAAAGGTTCTTTGGGGCATGGTGGCGCTCCAGTTGACATGACATGGAACGAGCAAGTGTGATGCCAGCCGTTCAAAGGCGCGGACCGATCACAGCTTTGCCGCAACCAGATGGTCGGCAAAGGCCTTCACCTTGGCCGACTGCCGCCGCTGGCTGGGGCTGATCAGGTGCACGGGCATCGACGGCGCGGGCCAGTCGGGCAACAGCACCCGCAGGTCACCCTGCGCCATCTCTTCTTCGAACAACCACGTGGGCGAAAAACCGATGCCCATGCCTGACAGCACCGCAGCCCGCACCACTTCGCTGCTGTTGGTCTGGATGTTGCCCTGCGCACGCACCGTCACCACGGTGCCGGCTGCCATCGGCGCGCCAGCACCCGCGGTGAAGGACCAGGCGTTCTGCGTGGCCAGTTCCGTGTAGACGATGCAATTCAGTTGCAGCAGGTCCTCTGGCAACCGCGGGGCCTTCACGCCCTTGGGCAGTGAACGCAAGTACTTGCGGCTGGCCACGAGCACGCGTTTGCTGGTGCCGATGCGCCTGGCGACCAGGCCGCTGTCTGACAGTTCGCCGATGCGCACCGCCACGTCGATGCCCTGTTCGACCAGGTCGATGAAGCCGTCGTTCAGCCGCAGGTCGATCTTCACGCCGGGGTGCGCGGACAGGAAGGTCTGCACCAGCGGCAGCAGTTTCAGCCGCCCGAAGCCGACCGAGGCCGCCACGCGCAGCCAGCCTGTGAGCTGCTGTTCGCCCTGCCGCAGGCTGCTCTCGGCCTCGGCAATCTCGGCCACGAGACGCCGCGCCTGCTCGAAGTAGCGCTCGCCTTCTTCGGTCAGCGCCAGCGATCGCGTGGTGCGGCTGAGCAAACGCGCACCCAGCGCACGTTCCAGCGCCGCCACCTGCTTGCTGACTGCGCTTTGCGTGGCATTCGCCTCCCGCGCCACGGCCGAGAAGCTGCCGCTTTCGACGACCCGCACGAAGGTTTGCATGGCGGTCAAGCGGTCCATGTCGCCTCTCAATTGATTCCAGGTTGGACTGGATGTTAGTTTAATTGAAGGTCTAGTGCGAACGGATGGCACCAATCACAGTTCACCCCATCGCAACCCGATCCGCTTCTCACCGCGCAGCAACGCTGCGCACTTTCCCCCGACTGAACCTCAACCCTTGAACCCGGAGAACTTCCATGACCACCTTCCAAGTCCCCACCCGCGACCAAGTGTCCCCCGCCAACCAGGCCCACTTCGACACCCTGAAGAAGGGCCTGGGCATGGTGCCCAACCTGTACGCCACGCTGGCGCTGTCCGAACACGCCCTGGGCAACTACCTGGCTTTTCAGAACGCCAAGAGCAGCATCAACGGCAAGGCCCGCGAAGTCGTGAACCTCGTCGTCAGCCAGGTCAACAGCTGCGCCTACTGCCTGGCGGCACACACCGTTATCGGCGGCATGGTGGGCTTCAAGCCCGAGCAGATCATCGAGATCCGCCGCGGTGGTGCCAGCTTCGACGCCAAGCTGGACGCACTGGCCCAACTGGTGAAGAACATCGCCACCGAACGCGGCCACGCCGACCCGGCACGTGTGCAGGCCTTCTTCGATGCCGGCTGGACGCAAGAGAACCTGGTCGACGTCATCGTCGTCATCGGCGACAAGACCGTCACCAACTACCTGCACGCCACGACCCAGGTGCCGGTGGACTTCCCGGCCGCACCGGCCCTGTCGAATTGAGCCCCAAGCGCAACGCCAGGAGACCCGCCATGAACGCCGCCAACCCCGCGCTTCCGATGCCAGCTTCGGCCAGCGACCACCCGCGCCTGCTGGCGGGACTGGCCGTGGGCTTGCTGGCGGCCAGCATCGGTGCGCTCTACACCGTGTTCGCGCGCTGGGGCATCGCCCATGGCCTGCAGTCGACTGACCTCACGGTGTTGCGCTTCGGCGTGGCCGGTGTGCTGACGCTGCCGGTTCTGTGGCTGGCCTGGCGGCGCGACGCCGCCCAGTTCACCAGCCGCTGGCGGGTGTGGGCATTGGTCGCGCTGCTGGCGGGCACACCCTTTGGCCTGCTGATGTTCGGCGCGCTGCAGTTCGCGCCCTCCAGCCATGCTGCGGTCTTCCCGTTCACGGCGATGAGCGTGATGGGCATGTTGCTCGGCGCCTGGGTGCTGGGCGAGCGTCTCAGCCCGCGCAAGCTGGGCGGTATTGGCATCGTGCTGGTTGGGCTGGTGCTGGTGTCGGGTGTGGACGCTGCCAGCTTCACAGCCCGTGCCGCGCTGGGCGACGCGATGTTTCTGGCCGCGGGCACGTTGTGGGCAGGCTTTGGCATCGTGTTGCGCAAGCACCGGCTGGACCCACTGCTGGCCACGGCCGTGGTGTCCCTGTCCGCGCTCTTGACCTACGTGCCGGTGTACTTCGTGTCGGTGGGCCTGGACCGGCTGCTGGCCGTGGCGCCGCGGGTCTTCTGGACCGAGGTGCTGGTGCAGGGCGTGATCGCCGGC
>JANNMQ010001083.1:0-2084 GCA_031398045.1 Rubrivivax sp. | reverse complement strand
GGGCTCGAAATCGAGGCCTGTGACCGCAGCATCCAACGATTGCAGCTGCGCCTGCAGGTTGCTGGCGAAGGGCCTGGGCAGCGTTGCCATGGCGTCGAGGGCGGCCATATCGGAGTCGGTCAGCAGCGTAGCAAGCCGTTGCAGGCCCCGGCGCAGCGCGGTGGGGTCGGCCTGGGCTGTTGCCCCAGCGCTTGTTGGTGCCCCCTCTTCCGACGCCTGCTGCAGGGCTTGCGCCAACGCCGACAGACCCGGCTGCGCAGCGGCGATGGCCAAGGCGGCCTGGCGGGCCGCGCTGGCACACAGACTTGCCACGTCAGCCCCCGCGTCGGCGCTTTGCAAGTCGGTTTCTCCGCGCGCTGCGTCAGCCGCCAGGGCACTGGCGCCCAGCGTGGCGGCCACGCCTTTGATGGTGTGCAACAAGCGGGCGATGGCCGTGGCGTCGGCTGCCGCCACGCTGGCCTGAAAGGCCTGCGGTGCGTCGCAGAGGTCATCGATAAAACGACGCAGCATGTGTTCGTAGATACCGTGTTTGCCACCCAGCCGGTTCAATGCGGACTCGATCTGCACACCAGCCTGGGTGGCTGCTTCGCGCACGGCGGGTGGCAACGACAAGTCGGCGCGGGGTGCGGCGGCAACGGCAACAGTCTGGCGTCCTGTCACGTTGCGCAGCACGCTGACCAGGTGGTCCAGCTCAAAGGGTTTGCCCACGTGGTCGTTCATGCCCGCGGCCAGGCAGGCCTCGCGGTCGCTGGCCATCGCATTGGCCGTCATGGCCACAATGGGCAAGTCCTTCATCGCCAGATCGTCCCTGATGCGGCGCGTGGCGGTGCAACCGTCCATCACTGGCATCTGCAGGTCCATCAACACCGCATCGAACGGCGGGCTGGCGGCGGCCCCGGCCTCCACACCTTCCTGGCCATGGTGGGCTATCTGCACGCTGGCGCCTTCGTCTTCCAGCAGTTCACGCGCCACCTGCTGGTTGTTCAGGTTGTCTTCCACCACCAGCAAGCGCAGCCCGGCCAGGCGCTGGCTGACCGGCGCGCTGGCGCTGCGCACCGGTTGCGGTTGTTCCTGGCCCTGACGCGCGTCGACCAGGGCATCAAAGAGCATCGACGCGGTGACAGGCTTGACGAGGAAACCGTCCAGCAGTGCCTGGTCAGCCGCAGAGCGCTGGGCCAGCATCTCGCGGCCGTTGGCGGTGACCATCAGCACGACGGGGGTGGCGCCGGGCAGTGCCAGGCCACGGATGTGCTGGCTGGTCTGCCAGCCGTCCATTTCAGGCATCTGCCAGTCCACAAACACGGCCTGGAAGGCGATGCCTGCACGGGCGCGGGCTTGCAACAGGGCCAGCGCATGCCCGCCGCTGGCAGCGGTTTCCACCGTCCAGCCCATCGACTGCCCCATGCGTTCGAGCACCTCACGCGAGCTGGCGTTGTCGTCGATCACCAGCGCACGAAACGGTGCCCCCGAGCGGGGCCGCGCTGCAAACGGTTCGTCAGCCCACTCGGCAGCCAGCCCCAGCGTGAGCTGGAAATGGAAACGGCTGCCCTGGCCCGGTGCACTTTGCAAGCCCAGCTCACCACCCATCAGCGACACCAAGCGCTGGCTGATGGCCAAACCCAACCCCGTGCCGCCAAAGCGCCGGGTGGTGGACGACTCGGCCTGCGTGAAGCCGCTGAAGATGCGGGCCTGGTTTTCTGGTGCGATGCCGATGCCGGTGTCGCGCACGGCCACTTCAAATGTCACCGAGGTGGTGTTGTGCGCCAGCATCTTCATCGACAACACCACTTCACCCTGGGCGGTGAATTTGACGGCATTGCCACACAAATTGATCAGCACCTGCTGCAAGCGCATCGCGTCGCCCACCAGCAGCCTGGGTAGCGCAGGGTCGATGTCGAACAGCACCTCCACCGGCTTGGCGCCCGTGTTGGCCGAGACGATGACCGACAGGTCGCGCAGCAGCTGGTCGATGCGGAAGGGGTGCGCGTCCAGCGTCATCTTGCCGGCCTCGACCTTGGAGAAATCCAGAATGTCGTTCAGCAGGCCCAGCAGCGAACGCGCCGCGCCTTCGGTCTTGGTGGCGT
>JANNMQ010001059.1:0-5136 GCA_031398045.1 Rubrivivax sp. | reverse complement strand
GCGCCACCACGACGCCGCTGAAAGGCGGCGCCACGGGGCGCAACTCTTCCACCTCCATGCCGCTCATCGTCAGCAGGTCGGCCAACGCTTGGGTGGACAAGGGCGGGTTGCAGAATTCGCGCAGCCAGGATTCCGGGAATTGCATGGTGGGCTAGTTGAATTGGGTCGGGAAGCGCAGGTCGCCGTCGAACATCAGGCGCAGGTCGTCGATGCCGTAGCGCAGCATGGCCAGCCGGTCCGGCCCCATGCCAAAAGCAAAGCCGATGTGCTGTTCGGGGTCGAGGCCGAAATTGCGCACCACGTTCGGATGCACCTGGCCTGAACCGGCCACTTCCAGCCAGCGTCCGGCCAGCGGACCGCTGCGAAAAGCGATGTCGATTTCAGCGCTGGGCTCGGTGAACGGGAAGAAGCTGGGCCGGAAACGCACATCAAAGTCGCTGGTCTCGAAAAACGCTTGCACGAAGTTGGAAAACACCACCTTCAAGTCCTTGAAGCTGACGTTTTCGCCAATCCAGAGACCTTCACACTGGTGGAACATGGGTGAGTGCGTGGCGTCGCTGTCGACGCGGTAGGTGCGGCCCGGTGCGATGACACGGATCTCGGGCATGGGCTCTTTCCGTGCCCCGGTCTGCGCGTGGCGCGCAGCGTGCGCCTGGGCGTATCTCAACTGCATCGGGCTGGTGTGCGGGCGCAGGTTCAGCCAGCGGCCCTGCGCGTCTTTCATGTCGACGTAGAAGGTGTCCTGCATCGACCGCGCAGGGTGGTTCTCGGGGTTGTTCAGCGCCGTGAAACTCATCCAGTCGGTTTCGATCTCAGGGCCATCGGCAACATCAAAACCCATGCTGCCAAAGATGGCCTCGATGCGTTCGATGGTGCGGCTGACCGGGTGCAAGCCGCCCGTGCCACGCTGGCGCCCAGGCAGCGTGACGTCCAGCGCCTCGGCGCGCAGCTGCGCGGCCAACTCGGCAGCCGCCAGTCGTTCACGCGCGGCCGTCAGCAGTGTTTCAATGCGCTGCTTGGTCTGGTTGATATCAGCGCCGCGGGTCTTCTTTTCTTCAGCCGTCAGCGCGCCCAGGCCCTTCAGCAGCTCGGTGACACGGCCGCTTTTGCCCAGAAAACGCGCCTTGGCGTTTTCCAGTTCAGCGGCCGTGGGCGCAGCGTCAAAGTCAGCCTGCGCGGCTTGCGCCAAAGTGTCCAGATCGTTCATGTTCATCGCCAAAAACACGGCAGAAAAAGAAAAAGGCCGTCAACAGGTGACGGCCTTCAAATGCTTGAGAGTCGCGCACCGGCCATCAAGGCACGGCGGAGAAAGTTCAAGCCAGCTGAGACTTCACCTTGTTGACGATGACCTCAAAAGCAGCCGGGTCGCGGATGGCCATGTCGGACAGGACCTTGCGGTCGATGTCGATCTGCGCCTTTTTCAAGCCGGCCATGAACTTGCTGTAGGTAACGCCCAGGCCGCGGCTGGCGGCGTTGATACGCGCAATCCAGAGTTGGCGGAACACCCGCTTGCGGGTGCGGCGGTCGCGGTAGGCGTATTGGCCGGCCTTCATCACCGCCTGCTTGGCGATGCGGAAGACGTTTTTGCGGCGGCCGCGGTAGCCCTTGGCGAGTTTCAGGATCTTCTTGTGGCGGGCGTGTGCCGTTACACCACGTTTGACGCGAGGCATGTGTGTGCTCCTTGTGCTGTGGTGGTGTTACAGGCCGGCGAACGGCAACATCTGGGCCATGTGGCCCATGTTGGTCTCGTGCACGGCCACAGTGCCACGCAGGTGGCGTTTGTTCTTGGTGGTTTTCTTGGTCAGGATGTGGCGCTTAAACGCCTGGCCCCGCTTGACGGTGCCACCCGGGCGCACGCGAAAACGCTTTTTGGCGCTGCTCTTGGTCTTCATCTTGGGCATGTACATGCTCCTTCTTCGTTGGCTGCTGCAGGCGACACGGGGTTGCCCCATGTGCTTGTTGGCCTGCAGCCGCTTCTTCTTGCGGTGTACGCCGACCAGGCGCCAACCGCAGAACCTTCAATTGTCGCCGATCAACGGCGCCCGCCGCGCTACTTCCGCTTCGGAGCCAGCACCATGATCATCTGCCGGCCTTCCAGCTTGGGCATGTGCTCCACCATCGCCACGTCGGACAACTCGTCGCGAATACGTTCCAGCATGCGCATGCCGATGTCCTGGTGGGTG
Source organism: Rubrivivax sp. (assembly GCA_031398045.1). Taxonomy (GTDB): domain Bacteria; phylum Pseudomonadota; class Gammaproteobacteria; order Burkholderiales; family Burkholderiaceae_C; genus Rubrivivax. The sequence goes on along the minus strand of JANNMQ010001059.1, from coordinate 2,953 downwards.
ATTTCACGCCCGCGGTAGCGCAGCGTGACCTTGCCCTTGTCACCGTCTTCAGCAATGAAACGGCGCAGATTGCGCATCTTGATGTTGTAGTCACCGTCGTCCGTACCCGGACGAAACTTAACTTCCTTGATCTCGATGACCTTCTGCTTGCTCTTGGCTTCGGCGGCCTTTTTCTGTTCCTGGTACTTGAACTTGCCGTAGTCCATCAACCGGCACACGGGAGGGTCTGCAGTGGCAGCGATCTCAACCAGATCAACGTCCAATTCCCCTGCCATGCGCAGCGCGTCCATGGTGCTGACGATGCCTAAAGGCTCGTTTTCAACCCCGTTCAATCGCACCTGCAGTGCCATGATTTCCCGGTTCAGACGGTGTTTGCGCTCCGCGTTGGGCACGCGGCGGTCCATAAAAGTAGCGATGGTTTCAGCTCCTGGGGCAGGTCCGTTGGCCGACGGGCCGCCAAATAAATCAAAAACGCGCCTGGGCTCTAGGCCTTGGTGTTGATGTCGCTGCTGATCTTCTGAATGAAGTCTGCCAGCGGCATCACACCGAGGTCAATATTGCCCCGAGCGCGCACGGCAACAGCCCCGTTGGCCTTCTCCTTGTCGCCAACGACCAGGATGAACGGGACTTTTTGCATTGAATGCTCTCGAATTTTATAGTTGATTTTCTCGTTGCGCAAATCCAACTGCACCCTAAGGCCCTGTTTTTGCAGCGATTTGACCACTGCCGATGCGTAATCAGCCTGGTTTTCGGAGATTGCTGCCACCACCACCTGCACCGGCGACAGCCACACCGGCATCGCGCCTGCGTGCTGCTCGATCAGGATACCGATGAAACGCTCCAGGCTGCCCACAATGGCCCGGTGCAGCATCACCGGGTGTTTGCGCTCGCTGCTTTCGGCCACGTATTCAGCACCCAGGCGCTCGGCCATCGAAAAATCAACCTGCATCGTGCCGCACTGCCACTGCCGGCCCAGGGCGTCTTTCAGCGTGTATTCGATCTTCGGGCCGTAAAAGGCGCCGTCACCAGGAGAGACAACAAATTCGCAGCCGCTGGCGCGCAAGCTCTCCATCAACGCATGTTCTGCCTTGTCCCAGATGGCGTCGCTGCCGATGCGAGCTTCAGGCCGGGTAGCTACTTTGTAAATGATGTCGGTGAAGCCAAAGTCAGCGTAGACCTGTTGCAGCAACGCCGTGTAAGCCACGCACTCACCCAGGATCATGTCCTCGGTGCAGAAGATGTGCCCGTCGTCTTGCGTGAAGGCGCGCACGCGCATGATGCCGTGCAGGCCGCCAGTGGGTTCGTTGCGGTGGCACTGGCCAAACTCGCCATAACGCAGCGGCAGGTCGCGGTAGCTCTTGATGCCCTGCTTGAAGATCAGGATGTGGCCAGGGCAGTTCATCGGCTTCAGCGCGTATTCACGCTTGTCCGATTCGGTCGTGAACATCGCGTCGCGGTACTTTTCCCAGTGGCCGCTTTTTTCCCACAACACGCGGTCGACGATCTGCGGGCCCTTCACTTCCTGGTAGCCGTTGTCGCGGTAGACACGGCGCATGTGCTGTTCCACCTCTTGCCAGATGGTCCAGCCTTTGGGATGCCAGAACACCGTGCCGGGGCTGTGTTCATCCAGGTGGAACAGATCAAGTTCACGACCCAGCTTGCGGTGGTCGCGCTTTTCGGCCTCTTCCAGCATCGTCAGGTATTGCTGCAGCGCTTCCTTGCTCGCCCAGGCCGTGCCGTAGATGCGCTGCAGTTGTTCGTTGGCCTGGTCACCACGCCAGTAGGCGCCAGCCACCTTCATCAGTTTGAAATGTTTGAGCTTGCCCGTGCTGGGCACGTGCGGGCCGCGGCACAGGTCTTCAAAATTTCCTTCGCGGTACAGGCTGACGTCCTGCCCGGCCGGGATGCTGGCAATGATCTCGGCCTTGTAGTGTTCGCCCAGGCCTTTGAAGTGCGCCACGGCCTCGTCACGCGGCAACACGCGGCGCACCACGGGCTCGTTTTTGGCGGCCAGTTCAGCCATCTTTCGCTCAAGCGCCTGCAGGTCTTCGGGCGTGAATGGCCGCTTGTAGGCAAAGTCGTAATAGAAGCCGTTTTCGACCACCGGGCCGATAGTGACCTGGGCCTCGGGGAACAGCTCTTTCACCGCGTAGGCCAGCAGGTGCGCTGTGCTGTGGCGGATGAGGTCCAGCCCTTCGGCGTCTTTGTCGGTGATGATGGCCAGTTGCGTGTTGGCACTGATGACGTGGCTGGTGTCCACCAGTTGCCCGTCCACTTTGCCGGCAAGCGCTGCCTTCGCCAGACCAGGGCCAATGGAGGCGGCCACATCGGCCACGCTCAGCGCGGCCGGGTACTCTCGCCGGGAACCGTCAGGCAGCGTGATGTAAAACATGATGAGGACCTTTCAGGCAACAAAAAAGCGCGGGTTTGGCCGCGCTTGGGTGTCAAAAGACGGGTGGTTTCTTGACGGCGCGACCGATCAGGCCCGGGTGCTGACCAGGGCAGCAAAAAACGGCGTAGTCCGCGGTGTCATAACCAGATTGCCTTTCTCGCTCTTGTGGGACTGGTGAAAGTCAAAACCTCAAAACGAAGTTTAACGCAGCAACACGCTGCGCCAGGCGCTTACACCAGGGGCTGGGCTTCAAAGCCCCGGCCCAAACTCACAAGCTGCGCAAATTCATCGGCCAGTTGGCGGCTTTGTGCGTAGGCGGCGCGCCACACACGCTGACGGCCAGCCTCGTCTTCACCCCAAGCCTTGAAGTCGTGCCGATCGGGCAGCTTGCCACCTGGTAGACGCCGTACCCAGTCAGGTTTGGGCGACAGCAGCACCAGGTTGTCCAGTGCGGGCGTGGCGGCATGGCGGCGTTTCAAACCCTTGTCCAGCCAGCCCGGAACCACCTGGCTGATGAAGTGCGGATACAGCACCAGGCCTTCTGTCATGGCGGCGTACTGC
>JANNMQ010001044.1:0-2194 GCA_031398045.1 Rubrivivax sp. | reverse complement strand
AGCCCACGCGCCAGGCCAACAGGTCGTCCAGCGTCACCCGCCCTTCATTCCCCCGCAGCGCGGGCTGCCAGCCTTGCCGGGTGTGCAGGCCAGGGCCGATGGCAATGGCATCTTCTATCGCTGCAGTTTCAAAATAGTAGCTGCGGGTCACCACCACCGGCACACCAGCGGCCCGCGCCGCCATGACGCCGCCGGGGGAATCTTCCAGCGCCAGCGCCTGCAGCGGCGACAGGTGCATCTGCGCCAACACAAGCGTGAAAACCTCAGGGTCAGGTTTCTTGTGGCGCACGTCTTCGCCGCACATCACGGCCGCAAAGTGGCGCGCCCAGTCAGCCCCCAGGTGCACGGTCAGCAAGGCGCCCACGCTGGCGCGGCTGGTGGTGGTGGTGATGGCTTGACGCACGCCGGCCGCGGCGGCTTCTTCGATCAGCTCGCGCACGCCGGGCCGCAGCAGCAAGCGCCCCGTGGCCACCGTTTCGGCGTAATGCAGGTTCTTGATGACGTGCAGTTCGCGCGCCAGCGCCTCGCGTTCGCCGGTGTTGCCGGGTGCGTCGGTGCGCTGCGCCATGTCGGCCAACAGGCGTTCACGGCCACCGGTCACGCGCAGCAGTTCACCATAACGCGCTTCGCTCCAGCGCCAGGGCAGGCCCAGGCTCTCGAAGGCGTGGTTGAAGGCGGGCAGATGACCGCTGAGTTCGGTTTCGGCCAGCGTACCGTCCACGTCCCACAACAGCGCTTGCAGCGCTTGTGTGCTCATCGTGTGCCCAGCCGCTTCAAACCACAGCCAGCACAAGCCGCACCGCGGCCACCACCGCCTGCGCGGTGATGCCAAAGTGCGTGTACAGCGCGGGTGCAGGTGCTGATTCGCCATAGCTGGCGATGCCCACCACCGCACCTTGGCGGCCCACGTATTTGCGCCAGAAGTCGGGGTGCGCGGCTTCCACCGCCACCGCCGGCAGCGCCAGCGGCAGCACCTGCACTTGCCAGGCCGCACTTTGGCGGTCAAACACGCTGGTGCTGGGCATCGACACCACACGCACGGCAATGCCCTGTTCAGCCAGCAGCGCCTGCGCCTGCAGCGCCAGTGCCGTTTCAGAGCCGGTGCCGATGACGACGGCGCGCGCAGCTGCGGCGTCTTTCAGCACATACCCGCCACGCTGCACGTCGGCCGCGCGTGCGGCGTCGTCCAGCAAGCGGGGCATGTTCTGGCGCGACAGTGCCAGCGCTGTCGGGCCGTCACTGCGCTGCACCGCGGCGGCCCAGGCCACAGCAGTTTCGAGGCCGTCGCCAGGGCGCCAGACGTCCAGGTTGGGGATCAAGCGCAAGCTGGGCACATGTTCCACACTCTGGTGCGTCGGCCCGTCTTCACCCAGGCCGATGCTGTCGTGCGTGAAAACGTGGATGACACGCTGCTTCATCAACGCGGCCATGCGGATGGCGTTGCGGCTGTAGTCACTGAAGGTCAGGAACGTGCCGCCGTAGGGGATGTGGCCGCCGTGCAGCGCCATGCCGTTCATGATGGCGGCCATGCCGAATTCGCGCACGCCGTAGCTCAGGTGGTTGCCGGGCTGGTCGCGGCCTGCTTTCACGCAGCCCTTGAAGTTGGTCAGGTTGCTGCCGGTCAGGTCGGCGCTGCCACCGAAAAATTCGGGCAGCAGCGGCGCCAGCATGTCCAGCGCGTTCTGGCTGGCCTTGCGGGTGGCCACGGCGTCGGGCTTGCTGGCCATGGCTTGCAGCAGCGCGGGCAACTGCTCGGTCAGAGCCGCCGGCAACTCGCCACGCATGCGACGCTCAAATTCGGCCGCTGGGGCAGGAAAGGCGTTGCGGTAAGCCTGCAAGCGCTGTTGCCATCCGCGTTCAAGCGCTTGCCCGCGTTCACGGGCGTCCCACGTCATGGCCAGGTCTGCAGGCACCTCAAACGGTGCTGCCGTCCAGCCCAGCGCGGCGCGGGTGGCAGCCACTTCGGCAGCACCCAGCGCCGCACCATGTACGTCGTGTGTGCCGGCTTTGGTGGGTGCACCTTGCCCGATCACGGTTTTGCAGCAGATCAGCGTGGGTTTGCCGTTTGGACCTTGGCCTTGCGCCTTGGCCGACGCGATGGCGCAGCCCACGGCATCGGTGTTGTGGCCATCCACACCAGCCAGCACGTGCCACCCATAGGCGGCAAAACGCGCGGGCGTGTCGTCGGTGAACC
>JANNMQ010001027.1:0-4703 GCA_031398045.1 Rubrivivax sp. | reverse complement strand
CTGGATGTTCTGGCGCGTGGTGAAGTGGCCAAAACCGCCGCGGGCCTGGGCTTGCCCAGCGTCTTGCTGGTCAAAGTCGCGTGCGATGACGGCCAGCTGGCGCAGCTGGCGGCTGTTCAGTTCGCCATAGGGCACGGCCACGCGCAGCATCGGTGCATGGCGTTGCACGTACCAGCCGTTTTGCAGCCGCAGCGGACGAAAATGCTCGTCGGGCAGGTCACCGGCCAGGTGGCGCTGCAACTGGTCGCGGTACTGCGCCGCACGTTCGTGCACGGTTTGCCGGTCTTGGGGTGTGTAGCGGTACATGCAGTTTCCTCAAGCTTTCAGACCAGAACCTTGACGCCGGCGCCCAACAGCGACAGGCACAACACGCCGCGCACCAGCCGCTCTGGCAGCGCGCGGGTCAGCCGCGCACCCAGCCAGATGCCTGGCAGTGAGCCCACCAGCAAAGCGGCCAGCAAGGCCCATTCGACGTGACCCATCAACGCATGGCCGATGCCGGCCACCAGCGTCAGCGGCACTGCGTGGGCGATGTCGGTGCCGACGATGCGGTGAACCCCCATGCGCGGGTACAGCAGCAGCAACAGCGTGGCGCCGATGGCGCCGGCGCCAATAGAACTGAGCGACACCAGCACGCCCAGTAAAACGCCGCTGGCCACCGTCAGCAGGCTGCGGTGAGGCAGCAGGCGCTGCTCCAGCTGCAAACCGGCTTCAGCCCACCAGCCGCGGCAGGCCACCGACACCGCGGTCAACAGCAGCGCGATGCCCAGCGCCACGCTGAGCGCGCCGCCCCAGGTCTTGGAAATGCCGCTGACATGCATCAGCGTGAGTGTCAGCACCGTGGCCGGCAGGCTGCCCGCCAGCAACAGCGCGGTCACGCGGTAGTCCACATGACCCAGTTGATGGTGTGCCCAGCTGCCCCCTGACTTGGTGAGTGCGGCAAACCACAAATCGGTGCCGATGGCCACCGCGGGAACCAGCCCAAAAACGCCAATCAGCAGTGGCGTCATCAGCGAGCCACCGCCCACGCCGGTCAAACCGACAATGGCTCCCACGCCAAAACCGCTGAAAACTGCCAACAAATCCATGCATCACTACCCTGGGCGGCGCGGTGCGCTGCGAATAGACGGGACTGTAGGAAGTCTGCTTAGACTTTGGAACGACGAAGAAATCGGTTGCTTATATATATTTATGTATATAAGAGCCGAGGGTTTGCCTGTAAATCTAGAATAGAGAGCATGCACAACCCAGCCCCAAACGCCTGCACGCGCAGGCGTCTTCTACTGGCTACACCGGCATGCCTGGCTTGGGCAATGACCGGGTGCGGCAGTGCGCCGCGGGCAGTGGGCGGGTCTTCGGCATCAACACAGCCGCCGGCGGTGCAGTCGGCAGCGCCCAGCTTGCCGCCCGCGGCCCCTGTACCAGCCAAACCGCTGCCCAAACCACCCCGCATAGGGCTGGCCTTGGGCGGCGGAGCGGCGAGAGGGTTTGCGCATATCGGCGTCATCCAGGCGCTTGAAGAAGCCGGCATCAAGGTGGATTTGGTGGTGGGCACCTCCGCCGGCAGCCTGGTCGCGGCGCTGTTGGCCCACGGCAACAGCGGCGCCGACATGGCCAGCCTGGCCCTGACGATGGACGAAAGCACACTCACCGACTGGGCATACCCTGGGCGGGGCCTGATACGGGGCGACGCACTGGCGCGTTTTGCCCGCCAGCACACGGGTGGCCAAACCATCGAACAAATGAAGATGCCGCTGGGCATCGTGGCCACCGACCTGGCCAGCGGCACCGGCATGTTGTTCCAGCGCGGCGACATCGGTACCGCAGTGCGGGCGTCCAGCGCCGTGCCAGCGGTGTTTCAACCGGTGAAGATAGGCGAGCGCGAGTACGTGGACGGCGGCTTGGTGGCCCCCGTGCCGGTACGTTATGCACGACAGATGGGTGCCACGATGGTGATTGCGGTCGACATTTCCACGCCACCCGACGCCGGCACCACAGGAGACATGCTGAAGATGCTGCTCCAGACCTTTGCCATCATGGGCAAAAGCATCAGCAGTTTCGAGTTGCGCGAAGCCGATGTGGTGATCCAGCCGCCCTTGGTGGGCGTTTCAAGCGCCGATTTCACGTCGCGCGTGCGCGCACTGCGTTCGGGGCGGGACGCTGCGGCATCACAGCTGCCCGCCATCAAAGCGCGAATAGCAGCCCTGACCCGCTAGCAGACCGGGCAGGATTTTCCCAGGCGCCAAAAGAAAAGCCTGGCTCCGAGGGCGGCGGCCAGGCTTGAAGCACCTGTTCAATGGGGTGCAGAGGAGAACCTCGAGAGGAAGCGCCCAGGGCCCTAACCCCGGACCACTGAATAGACCCGCGGCACGGCAGAAAGTTCAACAGAGGCTGTAAGTTTCTGCACCAGATCGCTTCATCGGCCGTTGCGAAGAACCAAGCTCCCCAAGGTGGCCGACTCCAGAATAAAAACGGGCCCGCACAGCGGGCCCGTTCAAGTGCGTGATGCGGCGCCGGCAGCGAGCCGGCTGTCATCCATCAGGCAGCGCGCTTGCCCTTGGCGGCACTGGCGGCCGTCTTCGTAGCATTGACAGCGGTATTGCTCATGGCCTGGAAGTTGGATTCAGCAACTTCGCTGGCCTGCTTGGCAGCCTTGTGCATGCTTTCGTAGGCGTTGTTGGCAGCGGACATGGCCGACTTCACCAGCGCCACTGCGCTTTCGGTGCCGGGGGGCGCATTCTTGACGGCGCTGTCAACCACCGACAGCACCTTCTTCTGGCTGTCGGCCAGGGTGGCTTCGGCGGCCTTGCTGAAGTCGGCACTGGTGCCGGCAACGATGTCATACACATGGCGGCTGTAAGCAGCGGCCTTTTCAGCAGCAGGCTGCAGCAGGCCGGCTTGCAGAGCCAGCAGTTCTTGCGCGTCCTTGACCGACAGGGCGGCATGGGCGGTTTCCGTGGCTTCGGCCAGGGTGGTCTTGGCAACTTGCATGTTCAGCTCGACGAGCTTTTCGACGCCTTCGAAGGCCTTGGCGGTGAGGCCGAACAGCGTTTCCAGCGAAGCTTTTTGAGCAGCAACAAATTGGTCAGCAGTGAATGTGGTCATGAATTTCTCCTGGGGTGATGAATTGAAACTGGGACTCTTGTGCGGCGCTTGTTGAACCCTACCACCTGAGCCGTTTGGGCCCGGGCTTTATTGCTGCGCTGCAACATGAAACGAAGTATAGGGTCTTCCCGCAGCGATGCAAGCGGTTTTTGCTGCGCCGCAACAATCTAGAGCGCACTTTCTAAAATCCGACGGGTGCTGGCATTCCATTCCGACCGATTTGAGCTGCCTTTGCCGCCTGGGCATCGATTCCCGATCAGCAAGTACCGGCTGCTGCGTGCTGCCGCTGAAACCGGCCTGCCGGGCTTGCGCATGACGGAGGCACTGCCAGCCAGCGATGGTGAACTGGCCCTGGCCCACACACCCGACTGGATCAGTGCCGTGGCCGAAGGCACGCTCAGCCCAGCGCAGCAGCGCGAAATAGGCTTCCCCTGGAGCGAGCGCATGGTGCAGCGGTCGCGCTGTTCGGTGGGCGCCACCATTGCCGCGGCGCGCTCGGCGCTGATGGGGCACGGGGGCCACGGGGGCCACGGCGCTGACCGTGGTGGTGGCGAAGGCGTTGCGGCCAATCTTGCTGGAGGCACCCACCACGCGTATGCGCACAAAGGCTCGGGTTACTGCGTGTTCAACGACGTGGCGGTGGCGGCGCGGTTGATGCAGGCCGAGTGGCACCGCGCACACCGCCAACTGCTGCGTGTGTGGGTCATCGACCTGGACGTCCACCAAGGCAACGGCACCGCGTCCATCTTTCGCGACGACCCCACGGTCTACACCCTGTCGATGCATGGAGCGCGCAACTTTCCGTTTCGCAAGGAAGCCAGCAGTCTGGACGTGGAACTGCCCGACGGCTGCACTGACGAGCCCTACTTGCAGGCCCTGGACCAGGCGCTGACCACTGCCTGGCAGCAGCAGCAAAGTGCGCCAACCCTGGCCTTTTACCTGGCCGGCGCCGATCCGCACGAAAACGACCGCCTGGGCCGGCTGAAGATCAGCAGCGCCGGCCTGGCTGAACGCGACCTGCGTGTGTTCAACTTTCTGCGGCAACGTGGGGTGACCGTCGCGGTATCCATGGCTGGCGGATATGGCCGTGACCTGGCCACGACGGTGGAGGTGCAGCGCCGCACGCTGGAGCTGGCCTTCACCAGCTGGCAAGCCTGGCAAGACAGGGCCCTGCGGAACGCAGCGGCAGAATCGCAGGCATGAGCCCGCCGGGCCGCAACCTTTGGAAGTAGCGCCATGACTGTGACTGGTCCCTCAGCCCTGACTGCGACGCCTGGCGGGTCGATCACCCCGGCCACGACTACGGCCGTTGACGCCGCCATCACTTCACGCCGGTCGATGCGCGCTTTTTTACCCACGCCCGTGCCACGCCCGGTGATCGAGGAACTGCTGGCCGTGGCGGCCAGGGCACCATCGGGCACCAACACCCAGCCCTGGCAAGTGCATGTGTTGACGGGTGCAGCCAAGCAGGCCCTGACCGCCGACATCCTGCGCGCCTTCAACGACCCCGAAGAGCGTGCGCGCCACACCGAGGCTTACGCCTACTACCCCACCCAGTGGCAAAGCCCGTATCTGGACCGGCGACGCAAGGTGGGCTG
>JANNMQ010001022.1:0-3485 GCA_031398045.1 Rubrivivax sp. | reverse complement strand
CCAGCCCACAACGGCACGGCCCGGGCCAGCCAGTCGGCCGGCTTGCACGCCACCAACGGCGGCAAGCCCAGCACGGCACCTGCCGTCTGCAGCGCAGCAACCGGGTCTTCCAGCTGCAACGGCTGCGCACCATTTTGTTTGCTGAGCTTCTGGCCATCGTCGGCCAGCACCAGCGGCGTGTGCAGATAGGCCGGTGGGGGCAGGCCCAGGGCGCGTTGCAGCAGGATCTGCCGCGCGGTGTTGTCGGCCAGGTCCTGCCCGCGCACCACGTGCGTCACGCCCTGCGCCGCATCGTCCACCACCACGGCCAGCTGGTAGGCCCACAGGCCGTCGGCGCGTTGCAGCACGAAGTCGCCCACCTCGGCAGCCACGTCCTGCTGCTGCGCGCCCAGGCGGCGGTCGACCCAGTGCAGCGGACCGGGGTTGACGCGAAACCGCACCGTACGCGCAGCTTTGCCCTGCAAGCCGTTGCGGCAGGTGCTGGGGTAGACCAGCGCTGCGAAACGCGGTTTGTGCAGGCCCTGCGTGGCCAGGGCTGCGGCGATGTCGCTGCGAGAACAGGCGCAGGGGTAGGCAAGCCCGGCAGCCAGCAACGAGTCCAGAGCCCCGCGGTACACCGCACCGCGGGTGCTTTGCCAGACTGGTGTTTCATCGCTGCACAGTCCGCAGGCTGCCAGTTGCTGCAGGATGAAGCGGCCGATGCCCGGCAAACAGCGCGGCAGGTCCACGTCTTCGATGCGCACCAGCCAGCGTCCGCCCTGGGCGCGTGCGTCCAGCCAACTGGCCAGCGCGGCCACCAGCGAGCCTGCATGCAATGGGCCGGTGGGTGACGGCGCAAAGCGTCCGCAGGTCTGCTTCACTGCTTCACAGGCCGTGCACCGCGCCGCCAACGGCGCGCTGCGCGCGGGTGTCGATGCGGCGGAGCACCCCGCTTCAGCGCAACATGCCGGCATGCCGGTGCAGCAGCGCGTGGCGTGTGGTGGCGCTTTCCAGCTGGCTGAGCCACCAGCGCAGGGCCTTGCCCAGGCCCAGCGGTCCGCGCTCGGCACGCCAGGCGTAGAACAACCGCGCTTCAAAAACACCCCGCGCAGTTTCTTTCTGCACCAGGTGACCGGCGTCGATGTGCGGCTGCGCCAGCGGTTGCGGCAGGTAACCGCAGCCCATGCCCCGCAACTGCGCTTCCAGCTTGGCGCGCATGCTGGCCACGGTCAGCACGTCTTGCCCCGGTAGCAGGTTGACGGTGACCGGGCTCATGCGCTGTGCAGAATCGGCGACGGCCACAGCGCGGTGGTGCACGATCTGCTCGTCCAGCAACACACCGTCCAGCGCGGCCAATGGATGGTGCGGCGCCACGCAGTACACAAAGCCCATCTCGCCCAGCGGCTGCAGTTCGATACCGCCGGGGTTCGGGTATTCGCCTGAAACGCCAATCGCCAAGTCCACCTGGCCCGTTACCAGCGCTTCCCAGGTGCCGGCCAGCACTTCGGCGCGCAGCCGCAAACGGGTGGCGGGAGCCTGATCGGCACTGCCAGCCGACCCGCCATCGCGAGGGTCGCGCACCGAGCAGAAAGACTGCACCAGATCAAACATCGTGGGCGTGCTGATCACGTCGTCGACACTGATGGACATCTGCGTTTCCCAGCCGCTGGCCACGCGCCGCACGCGGTTGGCCACGGCGTCCATTTCCTGCAGCAAGCGGCGGCCTTCCTGCAGCAGTTCGTTGCCAGCGGCCGTCAGCTGCGCCTGGCGCGAGCTGCGGTCGAACAGCAGCACGTCCAGCGCTTCTTCCAGCTGGCGCACGCTGTAGGTCAGCGCCGAAGGCACTTTGCCCAGTTCGCGGGCAGCGGCGGCAAAACTGCCGGTGCGGGCGATGGTGTCCATCATCAGCAGGGCGTCGGGGGTCAAGGCGTTGCGTGGCATAGGTTCATCTTATTTGAACTGGGCCTTCAAGCGGCCACGGCCCCGCGCAAGCCGCGCCGTGGCTCAATACAGGCACTGAAGGAGATGCGAGCATGATCACCCTGCGCAAGTCTGCCGACCGCGGTTATGCCGACCACGGCTGGTTGAAGAGTTTTCACAGTTTTTCATTTGCTGACTACATGGACCCGGCGCACATGGGGGTGGGTAATTTGCGTGTCATCAACGAAGACCGCATCGCACCCGGCACCGGCTTTGGCACCCACGGCCACCGTGACATGGAAATCATCAGCTACGTGCTGGACGGCGCACTGGCGCACCAGGACAGCATGGGCAACGGCACCGCCGAAGGCGCGCAGTCCGGCAAGGCTGCGGGTGTTATCCGCCCCGGTGACGTGCAGCGCATGAGCGCCGGCACGGGCGTGCGGCACAGCGAGTTCAACCATGAAAGCAGCGGCAGCACGCACTTCCTGCAAATCTGGGTCTTGCCCAGCCAGCATGGCATCACACCCGGCTATGAACAAAAGCATTTCGACGCCGCGGCCAAGCGCGGCCGGCTGGCGCTGGTGGCGTCGCCCGACGGCTCCGAAGGCTCGGTCACCATGCATGCCGATGCCTGGCTGCGCGCTGGTCTGTTCACAGGCACCGAGCGCTGCGAGATCGCGCTGAATCCGCAACGTCTGACCTATGTGCACCTGGTGCGCGGCACGCTTCGTGTGAACCAACAGACCCTGCAAGGCGGCGACGCCGCCACGCTGGCCCATGAATCGACACTGGTGCTTGACGGCGGGCAAGACGCCGAAGTGCTGGTGTTCGACCTGCAGCCCTAACTTTCATGATGAGGGGCGACGCCCCGTTTCATGAAAAGCTTCCAACCTGACAGCCCTTGCGCTTCACATCGCCCCACACACCGGAGATCAGACCCATGAGCCCCATCGTCATCGTTTATCACAGCGGCTACGGCCACACCGCCAAAGTGGCAGCAGCCGTGGCCGAAGGCAGCGGCGGCACGCTGCTGGCCATCGACACCGAAGGCCATCTACCCGCCGGCGGCTGGGAACTGCTGGCCGCCGCCAGCACCATCGTGATGGGCTCACCCACCTACATGGGCGGCCCGAGCTGGCAATTCAAGAAGTTTGCTGATGCATCGAGCAAACAATGGTTCACGCTGGCGTGGAAAGACAAGCTGGCAGCCGGATTCACCAACAGCGCCACGCTGAACGGCGACAAGTTCTCCACCCTGCAGTACCTGTTCACGCTCAGCCAGCAGCACGGCATGTTTTGGGTCGGCATCGGCATGCATGCACCCAACGCCAAGAAAGCCACGCGCGACGACATCAACAATGTCGGCGGCTACGCGGGCCTGATGACGGTGACGCCTTCTGACGCTTCTACCGACGAGATGGTGCCTGGCGACATTGCCACTGCCAAGGCCTTTGGTCAGCGGGTGGCTGCGGCCACGGCCCGTATGGCGCGGTGATGCTGTAAGCGGCAGCTGCTGACGGAGCGGCCCTGCCCCAGCCCAGGGCCGGGCTTGGCAGGTCGGAGCGCTACAGTCCGCCACCATG
>JANNMQ010001010.1:0-5540 GCA_031398045.1 Rubrivivax sp. | reverse complement strand
GGAGAGGTCGCTGGCCGAAGAGCGAGTGTTGTGCTGGACATAGACGCGGCTTGTGAGCAAACGATGACCCCGGACGCCCCCGAAATGTGGGAACGACTTGATTCTTTGCGTCACGCAAAGAACGTGGCATTCTTCGGTTCTCTTACAGAACCGACTTGGAGAGGACTGTTGTGACCAGTGCAACCCTTACGTCGTCAGGTCGCCAGTTCGGATTTGCCACTTCGAGTGTGTCCGCCGGGGTTAGCGACGCCGCCGAACACTTGGCGTCTCAGCTCAAGCGAGTGTTCTTGGACTCGGTGCGCACTGCCAGGGGGCAGTCCGTCATCTTGCCCGCTCAGGCCGCACTGAGCACAAGCTACCAAGAGGCTGGTCGATTGGCATCGTGCGGGGATGACCAGATACTTCCATCGTCCGCAGCAATGCGCGAGGCAGACGAGCTTCTGACCGCTTTGCCTCAATGGTGCGTTGCACCGGTACCGATCATCGAACCTTCCGGAGCGATAGCTTTTGAGTGGGATCTCGGGCCAGGCCGGTGGCTTGTGTTTGCACTCAAAGGAACGGGCACGATCGAACACTCGGCAATGCTTGGTGTAGGCAACGAACTGTACGGAACTAGAAACTTCGCTGGAACGCTAGGACGGCATGAGATCTCGTTGCTCTCGGATCTAATGCACGTCGAGGTTTGACTGTTTGGACGACGTGGTGGATCCTGGGGAGGAGATCACTCGATTTCTCCGTACTACCTCTCACCTGCGGCGAGGCATCGGCCGGCCGCACTTTGCGGCGTTCTTGCCGAGGCTTCCGGGCGGGGAAATCAGTGTCTATCGAACGCTGGGCCTGGAGCAAGCGGAGGTGATTGACCTGGGTGCGCGCTTTGTGGGCAGGCCAGCACTGCCTTTGAGGGGCCACTGCTGTTTGGTAGCGCAGGACTTTTTCGTGGAGGGCCTGGATGTGGTTTCAGCGCCTAGCCCCCATGAGCGGCATGCGAACGTATGCGGGTGGACCGCCGACCCCAAGAATCGGGTTATCGCCAAGAAGCTTGCCGACAACGCAACACTGGTTGCTTACGAGGGCGGAGCACAGGGCTGAGTTGGGCTGCCAAGTCCAAGTTCGTGTCCAAGTCCCGATAACTTTGGAGCAATAGACCCGATCCATGCGGGTTGCGGCCGATTAGCTATGTTCTGCATTGATAGCGGCGGGCACGTTGCCAGCCCGCTTCAAGTCAACAGCAAGCGCGCCGTCACCACCGGCGCGCCTGCGGCATCGGCGCGCAACACCAAGCCCTCGCCCGACACAGTGCCGGTCTGCACCAAATCAGACAGCACAAACATGTGCGTCACCCAGATTTCGAAGCGCCCGGGCTGCCCACGGGCACGCTGCAGCGCCAGCCGCAAGGCTTGCAGGCTTTGCTGGTTGGTGCTTTCAACACTGCCGCGCGGTGAACCCAAAGCGGCCCAGGGCGTGGCGCTACCGAAGGCGAGTGTGGCGGTGTCGATGCAGCGGCACCAAGGGCTGCTGCGCACGGCCGCGGGTGCCAGCGCTTGCTGCTTGAACCACGCCCCCATGCGGCGTGCCTGTTCGCGGCCCTCTTCGCTGAGGTTGCGCTGCGTGCTGCAGTCACCCAGCTTGAACTGCGGTGGGTCGAAGGTGCCGGGCGCCAACGCATGCCTGAAAGCCAGCACACAAGCGCCCTGACGCAGCAGCGCGGCGACTTGTTCGGGGCTGGTCGTGGTGGTCTCGGCAGCCCGGACGGTTGACAGCGGCGTGGCGGGCAGGGCCAGGGCGGCGGCGGCGTGCACAAAATGTCTGCGTTGAATCATGGTCTTCCGGTTCCGTCTGACGGGCCAGCGCGTTCCCGCGGCTGCCGCGGCAGGCTGGGAGTTTCTGAAGGTGGCTTCAGCCGCGCAGCAATTTTTCTTCGGCCAATGCCAACGCTGCAGGCAGGCCGGATAACACCAGTGTGTCACCGCCTCTTAATTGATGCTGTGGTGCGGGTACCAGCACCGCACCCGTGCCGCGGCGCACCGACACCACGCTGACACCCACGGCGTGCAGCGCCAGTTCATCCAGCGTTTGCCCGGCGCAGCGCGAAGCCTCCGGCAGCGTGACGCTTTGCAGCCGCGCCTGCTGCAGTTCTTCCACAGTGTCGTCGTCGGCGCCGTGGAAATAACCGCGCAGCAGGCTGTAGCGCGCGTCGCGGGCGTCGCGCGTGATGCGGATGACACGCTGCATGGGCACGCCCACCAGCACCAGCGCATGGCCGGCCAGCATCAAGCTGCCTTCGATGGCTTCGGGCACCACCTCGGTGGCGCCAGCGGCGCGCAGGCGTTCGATGTCGCTGTCGTCGATGGTGCGCACCACCACCGGCACCTTGGGCGCATGTTCTTGCACCAGGCGCAGGATCTTCAGTGCCGACGGCGTGTCGTGATACGTGATGACCACCGCTGCTGCGCGCGCCAGCCCGGCCGCCATCAGACTTTGCAGCCGGGCGGCGTCGCCAAAGACCACGCTTTGCCCGGCCGCTGCGGCCTGGCGCACGCGGTCGGGGTCGAGGTCCAGCGCCATGTAGGCGATGTGTTCAGGAACCAGCAAACGCGCCAGGTTTTGCCCGCTGCGGCCATAACCGCAAATGATGACGTGGCGCTCGGTGCTGATGCTGCGCTTGGCAATCGAGGTCAGCGCCACCGACTGCATCAGCCAGTCGCTGGCCGACAGTTTGTTGACGATGACGTTGCTGTACAGGATGAGAAAAGGCGTGGCCAACATGCTCAGCACCATGCTGGCCAACACCGGGCTCATCCACTGCGGGGCCACGATGCCTTGGTCTGCACCCAGTGTCAGCAGCACAAAACCGAATTCACCGGCTTGAGCCAGGTAAAGGCCGGTGCGCAGCGCCACACCAGGCGACGCCCGAAACAACCGCGCCAGGGCGGCCACCAGCGCAAATTTCAGCAGCACCGGGCCGCAGGTCAGCAGCAGCACCAGCGGCCACTGTTCGAGCACCGGGCGCCAATCCAGCTTCATGCCGATGGTGATGAAAAACAGGCCCAGCAGCACGTCGTGGAAGGGCCGGATGTCGGTTTCCACCTGGTGTTTGTATTCGGTCTCGGCCACCAGCATGCCGGCCACAAAAGCGCCCAGTGCCAGGCTCAGGCCCGCGTGTTCGGTCAGGTAGGCCAAGCCCAGCGTCACCAGCAGCAGGTTCAGCATGAAGAGTTCTTCACTCTTGCGCCTGGCCACCAGCGTCAGCCACCAGCGCATGGCGCGTTGCCCACCCACCAGCAGCACCGTCAGCAAGGCGACGGCTTTCAGCGCCGCCCAGGCCATGGCGCGCAACAGTTCTTCGCCCGATGAACCCAGCGCCGGTATCAGCACCAGCAACGGCACTACGGCCAGGTCTTGAAACAGCAAAACGCCCATCACGCGCTTGCCGTGTTCACTTTCCATCTCCAGCCGCTCGGCCATCAGCTTGACAACAATGGCGGTGCTGCTCATCGCCATGGCACCGCCCAACACCACCGCACCTTGCCAGGACATCTGCCAGGCAGCGCCAAAGAGCCAGGCAAAGCCGGCCACCAGCATGAAGTGGCCGATGAGGGTGCCCAGCATGGTGAGCATCACCTGGCTCAGGCCGAGGCCAAACACCAACGTGCGCATGCTGCGCAGCTTGGGCAGGTTGAATTCGAGCCCGATGACAAACATCAGGAACACAACGCCAAACTCGGCCAGGTATTTGACGCCTGCGGTGTCCTTGGCCAGTGCCAGCGCGTTGGGGCCGATCAACACACCCACCACCAGGTAGCCCAACATGGGTGGCAGCTTCAGTGAACGGCAGACCACCACGCCCAGCACGGCGGCCACCAGGTACAGCAGGACGAGTTCGAGTGTGGTGGCCAAAACGGGTGCGGTGCCTAGAATGGCCTGATCGTATGCGACGCAATTGCCGTGCCGGCTGACCCCCAACTGCCCCCGTTTGACGGTGCCCGTGCCTTGCAGCTGGCGGCCAGAACCTTTGAGATCGAAGCCCGTGCGCTGCTGGCACTGGCCGCGCGCCAGGGCGATGGCTTTGTACGAGCGGTGCAGGCCATGCTGGTCTGCCAGGGCCGCGTGGTGGTGATGGGCATGGGCAAAAGTGGCCATGTCGGGCGCAAGATTGCAGCCACGCTGGCGTCCACCGGCACGCCGGCGTTTTTTGTCCACCCCGGGGAGGCCAGCCACGGCGACCTGGGCATGGTGAAAACTGGCGACGTGGTGCTGGCCATCAGCAACAGCGGCGAAAGCGACGAGCTGGCTGCCATCCTGCAGCCGCTGAGGCGCATGGCTGTGACGCTGGTGGCCATCACGGGCCAGCTGCAATCGACTTTGTCGTTGGCCGCCGACATGGTGCTGAACAGCGCGGTCGATGAAGAAGCCTGCCCGCTGAACCTGGCGCCCACCGCCAGCACCACGGCGCAGATGGCGCTGGGTGACGCGCTGGCGGTGGCGTTGCTGGACGCGCGTGGTTTCAGAGAAGCCGACTTTGCGCGTTCACACCCTGGCGGCAGCTTGGGCCGGCGTTTGCTGTTGCATGTGCGTGACCTGATGCGCAGCGGGGAAGCCCTGCCGGTGGTGCAACCGGGTGCGCATCTGCACACGCTGTTGCGCGAGATGACCGGCAAAGGCCTGGGCTTTGCCGCGGTGGTGGCCGCAGACGGCCGGCCGCAGGGCATCTTTACCGACGGTGACCTGCGCCGCCTGATTGAGCGCGGTGCCGATCTGCAGTCGCTCAGCGCCGCACAGGTGATGCACCCGGGCCCGCGGCTGGTGCGTGCCGATGCACTGGCAGTGGCCGCGGCCGAAGTGATGGAGCAGCACCGCATCACCAGCGTGCTGGTGGTTGACGAAGCTGGTTTGCTGGTCGGCGCGCTGAACTCCAACGACTTGATGCGCGCCAAGGTCATCTGAGACCACAGCCCTTCATCCATGAACCCCAGCCTGCGTTTTCCTCCCGAGCTGCTGCTGCGTGCACAAGGCGCCGGCCTGGGCATGAAGGCGGCCATTTTTGATGTCGACGGTGTGCTCACCGACGGCCAGCTCTTCATCAGCGAACATGGCGAAACCCTGAAGGCTTTTCACGCACTCGATGGCCATGGCCTGAAGCTGCTGAAGGCTGGCGGCATCGAGCCCTTGCTCATCACCGGGCGTGACTCGAAAGCGGTGCGCCGGCGTGTGCAAGACCTGGGTTTGCAGCATGCCATTTACGGCGCTCACGACAAGCTGGCGGCCGCGCAAGGCTTGCTGGCTGAACTGGGACTGCAGTGGCCGGACGTGGCGGCGATGGGCGACGACTGGCCCGACCTGCCATTGCTGACACGCGCCGGACTGGCCTGCGCGCCACCGAACGCGCATGTCGAAGTGAAGGCCGTGGCGCATCACGTCACCAGCAGCGGCGGCGGCCACGGCGCGGCGCGCGAGTTCTGCGATTTGCTGCTGGTAGCGTCGGGCCGTTATGCGCGCTTGTTGCGTGATCAGGTCCAGACCCTGGATGCGGTCTGATGCAC
>JANNMQ010001002.1:0-2006 GCA_031398045.1 Rubrivivax sp. | reverse complement strand
GCACTCGGCTGGGCTTTGCTGTACTTCAAGTTGCGACACAACCGCCTGGCGCGCAGCAGCGGTTTGCCCTTCACGGCCAGCACACCCTGGTTGCGGGCCTACTACCTGTGGGTCAAGGTGTTTGCGTTGACCTTTGCGCTGGGCGTGGTGAGCGGCATCACCATGAGCTTCCAGTTCGGCACCAACTGGCCGGGTTTTATGCAGGCGGTGGGCAACATCGCTGGTCCCTTGCTGGCCTACGAAGTGTTGACGGCTTTTTTCCTGGAAGCCACCTTCCTGGGCATCATGCTTTACGGGCACAGCCGGGTCGGCAACCGGCTGCACACGGTGGCCACGGTGTTGGTGGCCGGGGGCACCACGCTGTCAGCCTTCTGGATCATCGTGCTGAACTCGTGGATGCACACGCCGGCCGGCTTCGAGCTGCGCGACGGTGTGGCGCATGCCACCGACTGGTGGGCCATCGTCTTCAACCCATCGATGCCTTATCGGCTGTCGCACATGTTGATCGCGTCGGGGCTGACGGTGGCCTTCCTGGTGGCGGGTGTCAGCGCCTACCGCTGGCGGCGGGGTGACCGCGCTGACGACGTCAAGCTGACGATGCGCACCGGCGTGACCCTGGCAGCGCTGTTGATTCCGCTGCAAATCGTGGTGGGCGACTTGCACGGCTTGAACACGCTGCAGCACCAGCCGGCCAAGGTCGCCGCCATGGAGGGTATCTGGACCACCCAAAATGGTGCGCCGATGACCTTGTTCGGCCTGCCCGACGAAAAAGCGCGTGAGACCCGCTTTGCGATCGAAGTGCCCAAACTCGCTTCGCTGGTGCTGACGCACAAGCTGGACGGCGAGGTGCTGGGGCTGGATGCATTTGTCGGCCAACATCCCCCCGTGGCGCCGGTGTTTTTTGGCTTTCGTGTGATGGTGGGTACGGGTCTGCTGATGTTGGCCGTCAGCTGGTTCGGCTGGTGGCAGCTGCGACCCAACAGCCGCCGCCCCGAGCCTTCGCCGTGGTTGACGGGTGCCCTGCTGGCGATGGCTTTTTCGGGGTGGGTAGCCGTTTTGGCTGGCTGGTACACGACCGAAATCGGCCGTCAGCCGTGGCTGGTTTATGGCGTGCTGACCACGGCCCAGGCGGCGGGCCCAGTGCCGGCGTCTTCTATTGCGGTGACGCTGTTTGCTTACGTCGCGATGTACCTGGCGCTGACGGTGGCTTACGTGGCCACGGTGTTCCGCCTGGCGCGCAAGGCGGCTGCGGTGGAGCCGCCGCACCCGGCACTGCAGGCACCGCAGGCCGGCAACGCTGCGCCGGCAGGCAGGCGGCTGGGTGGAGCCGCGGCATGAACGCGGTCGAAGCCGCGCTGCAGGCGCCCGGCGGCTGGTTGCCGGTGGCCTTTCTGGCCATCATGGGTTTGGCGATGCTGGCCTACGTCATCCTGGACGGCTATGACCTGGGTGTGGGCACCTTGCTGGGCGCTGCCAGCGAAAGCGACAAGGACACCATGGTCGCGTCCATCGGCCCGTTTTGGGACGCCAACGAAACCTGGCTGGTGCTGGGCGTTGGCATCTTGCTGGTGGCCTTTCCGCCAGCGCACGGGCTGATCCTGGGTGCGCTGTACCTGCCGGTGGCGCTGATGCTGTTGGGTCTGACTTTGCGCGGTGTGGCCTTTGACTTCCGCACCAAGGCCGGCGCCGAGCGCAAGGCGCTGTGGAACCACGCGTTCAACGCCGGGTCGGTGTTGGCCAGCCTGGCACAGGGCTACATGCTCGGTAGCTGGGTGACTGGCTTTCGCGACGATGGCTGGGCCATCTTGTTTTCGGCCCTGATCGCGGTGTGCCTGCTGGGCACCTACATGCTGCTGGGTGCCAGCTGGCTGGTTATGAAAACCGAAGGTGCATTGCAACTCAGCGCGGTGCGTTGGGCGCGCGTGTCGCTGGGGCTCACGGCTTTGGGGGTGACGGCCATTTCGGCGGCGACGCCGCTGGTCAGCCCAGCCATTTTCGAGCGTTGG
>JANNMQ010000991.1:0-4558 GCA_031398045.1 Rubrivivax sp. | reverse complement strand
CTGTACCGCGGCGCCGAATACGTGGTCGACTTTTTGCCCAAGGTGAAGATCGAAGCCGCCGTCGACGACGCGCTGGTGGACCGCGTGATCGAGGCCATCGAAAACTCGGCCCGCACCGGCAAGATTGGCGACGGCAAGATTTTCGTCACGTCGCTGGAGCAGGTGGTCCGCATCCGCACGGGCGAAACAGGCACCGAAGCGCTGTGAGTTCCAACTACAACCAAGCTGAACGATCATGAAAAAAATACTTCACATCGCCTTGCTGTGGGTGGCCGCGCTTTGCGGCGTGGCCGCCCATGCGGCTGACTTCCCGGGTACGAAGCTGTTGTTTGAATCTGGCCAGAAAGCGCTGCCCGCCACGGCGGCGGCTGACCTGAAGGCGGTGGCCGACTTTATGGCCGCCAACCCGGCTGCCAAAGTGCAACTGTCGGGCTTCGTGGATTCCACCGGAGCAGCTGACCTGAACAAAGCCCTGGCCAAGGACCGTGCAGCGGCGGTGGCTGACGCACTGAAGGCTGTGGGTGTGGCCGAAGACCGCATCGTGATGCAAAAACCCGAAGACATCACAGCCGGCGACGGTGAACAAAGCCGCAAGGTGGAGGTGACGCTGGTGGCCCAGGCCAGCACAGCAGCGGCCCCTCCTGCTGCCGCTGCCGCAGCGCCTGCAGAAGCCGCTTCAGCCGCAACCACTGCAACAACGGCGCCGGCCCCGGTGCCCAACAAGGGCGACGTGAGCTGGATGCTCTTGTCCACCTTGCTGGTCATCATGATGGCCATCCCCGGCTTGGCGCTGTTCTACGGCGGCCTGGTGCGCAGCAAGAACATGCTGTCGGTGCTGATGCAGGTTTTTGTCACCTTCTCGCTCATCACCGTGTTGTGGGTGGTTTATGGCTACAGCTTGGCCTTCACCGAGGGCAACGCTTTCATCGGCGGCTTTGACCGCTTGTTCCTGAAGGGAGTGTTCGATCCCGCAGCCGGCACCTTCGCGATGGCCGCCACTTTCAGCAAGGGCGTGGTCATTCCCGAAATCATCTTCGTCGCTTTCCAGGCCACCTTCGCGGCCATCACCTGCGGCCTCATCGTCGGCGCTTTTGCAGAACGCATGAAGTTCTCTGCGGTGTTGATGTTCATGGTGCTGTGGTTCACCTTCAGCTACACACCCATCGCACACATGGTCTGGTACTGGATGGGCCCTGACGCCTACACCAGCAAAGAAGTGGTGGACGGCATGAATGCCAAGGCCGGCTACCTGTGGCAGATGGGCGCGCTGGACTTTGCTGGCGGCACCGTGGTGCACATCAACGCGGCTGTGGCTGGCCTGGTGGGCGCTTACATGCTGGGCAAGCGCGTGGGTTATGGCCGTGAAGCCATGGCACCGCACAACCTGCCGCTGACGATGGTGGGCGCTGCGCTGCTGTGGGTGGGCTGGTTCGGCTTCAACGCCGGCAGCGCGCTGGAAGCGGGCAACAGCGCCGCGCTGGCGTTCATGAACACCTTCACCGCCACGGCCTGCGCGGTGTTGGCCTGGTGTGGTGCTGAAGCGCTGGCACGTGGCAAGGCTTCGATGCTGGGTGCAGCATCAGGCGCTGTGGCCGGCCTGGTGGCCATCACCCCGGCAGCGGGCAACGTGGGCATCATTGGTGCGTTGGTGATCGGCACCGTAGCCGGTTTTGCGGGGCTGTGGGGTGTCAGCCAGCTGAAGAAGCTGCTGGGCGCTGATGATTCGCTGGACGTGTTTGGTGTGCACGGCGTGTGCGGCATCGTCGGCGCATTGCTGACGGGCGTGTTCAACACCCAGGCGCTGGGCGGGCCGGGGCTGGTGACCGACTGGGTCACGGCCACCGTGGGTTCCAACGGCGTTGGCGCCCAGGTGTGGATACAGCTCAAGGCCGTGCTGATCACGGTGGTCTGGTCGGGTGTGGTGTCGTTCATTGCCTACAAGATCGTCGACTTGACCATCGGCCTGCGTGTGGCTGAAGAAGACGAACGCGAAGGCCTGGACATCAGCTACCACGGCGAAACGGCGTACAACAAGTGAAATTCCGCGACAGGGCCTGGCGGCCCTGCGGGAATTTCTGGGCGCGTTCGAACTGACAGGCCTGCGGCCTGCAGCTCAACTTGCCCGAGGGCGGCCATATGGCCGCCCTTTCTCTCTTGTGGCGGCTGGCGACTGTCTTTCTTTTGGCCGCTTCGGGCCGCGCCACCACACCCCGTTGGGTTGCGCTTGTTGAAGCCCTGCCGGCGACAGCGCCAGCGCTTTGAAACACTGACGGGTGGCACGCAATCTGCTTATACCCACTGGTATACCAGATTGTGCACCAATGAACACCAGCCTGCACCTCAGCGACGCATCTGCGGCATCCACAGCATCGGCGGTCATCCACACCCGGGTCCCGCGAACGGTGGTGGGCTGGTTGCAGGCCCTGCGCGATGGGCAGGACATGCTGGCGCTGCTGCGCGGCAGCTATGCAGCGGCGAGGGCCGCGCAACCCCTGTCGCTCTGGATACACCTGTGCCCGCCGCATGACTTCCAGACCCAGCTTAGGACGCTGGCCGCGCGTCTGCAAGAGCACACCGACAGGGCCGCGCTGCTGCGCACCTACCCGCTGTTGGGTGTGCCTTTTGCGGTCAAAGACAACATCCATATCGCAGGCCAACCCACCACCGCAGCCTGCCCTGCTTTTGCGCACATACCCGCCGATGACGCCACGGCGGTGCACAAACTGCTGCAAGCCGGTGCCATCTGGCTGGGAAAAACCAATATGGACCAATTCGCCACAGGACTGGTGGGCACGCGGTCGCCCTACGGAAGGCCGGCCAGCGTGGCCGACCCGGCTCGCATCAGCGGAGGCAGCAGCAGCGGGTCGGCCATTGCGGTGGCGCGTGGCCTGGTGCCGTTTGCGCTGGGCACCGACACGGCGGGGTCTGGCCGTGTGCCAGCAGGGCTGAACGGCCTGGTGGGCTTGAAGCCGACGCCGGGCCGGGTGAGCAGCGCCGGGGTGGTGCCGGCCTGTCGATCTTTGGACTGCGTATCGGTGCTGACACACACGGTGGCCGACGCGGCACATGTGCTGGCCATTATCGAAGGCGCTGATGCAGCCGACGACTACAGCCACTTCAGTCCAGGCCCTTCGGCAGGCGGCGGGCCCTTGCGCATGGGTGTGCCGCGCGTGCCCGACCTGGATGCCGCGCTGGGCTACGACACCGCCTGGCAACAAGCGCTGCAGCACGCCCGCGCACAGGGCCACACGCTGGTGGAATTGGACTTCGGCCCGCTGGACGACGTGGCCGCACTGCTGTACACCGGCCCCTGGGTGGCTGAGCGCCATGCGGTGGTGCAAAGCTTGATGGCCCAGCAGCCCGAGGCGATGGACGCGACCGTGCGCCAGGTCATCACCCCAGCGCTGGGCATCACCGCCACCCGAACCTTCGAAGCCTTGTACCGGCTGCGCGCCGCCCAGCGCAGCCTGTCCAGTCTGTGGCAGTCGGTTGACGCACTGCTGGTGCCCACCGCGCCCACACATCCGAGCTTTGCTGAAGTGGACGCCGACCCGCTGGGTGTCAACGCCCGAATAGGGCGCTACACCAACTTCGTCAACCTGCTGGGATGGTGTGCGCTGGCAGTGCCGGCGGGTCTGGCCGCGCAGGGCCTGCCTTTTGGTGTGACCTTCATCGCCCCCGCAAACCACGACGTGGTGCTGGCCGATGTGGGGCAGCGCTGGATGGCGGCGGCAGCCGATGCGGCGGCGGCGGTA
The DNA here is from genome assembly GCA_031398045.1 of Rubrivivax sp. Classification (GTDB taxonomy): domain Bacteria; phylum Pseudomonadota; class Gammaproteobacteria; order Burkholderiales; family Burkholderiaceae_C; genus Rubrivivax. The sequence goes on along the minus strand of JANNMQ010000991.1, from coordinate 803 downwards.
GACCTGCTGACCCCAGCCACCCAAACCACATTGACACTGGCCGTGGTGGGCGCGCACCTGCGCGGCCTGCCGCTGAACGGCCAACTGCTGGAGCGCGGCGCCCGCTTCCTGCGCGCCACCACCACGGCGCCGCTGTACAAACTTTTTGCGCTGCCGGGCACCATGCCGCCCAAACCCGGGCTGCTGCGCGTGGGCCCGGGCGGCAGCGCCATCGCACTTGAACTGTGGTCCATGCCGATCGGCGAGGTGGGTTCCTTCCTGGGCCTGATACCCGCACCGCTGGGTCTGGGCAGCCTGCAGCTGGTTGACGGCACACAGGTGCACGGCTTTCTGTGTGAAAACCATGCACTGGAAGGTGCGTTGGACATTTCGCACCACGGCGGCTGGCGCGCCTTTCTGGCGGTCAAAGCCACCGCCCCCGCGCCTGAACTCGCGCCTTCTCGCGCACAGCCCTGAACCATCCGTAGCCCTGCAGGAGCCCATCGTCATGGACCGTCGACACTTTCTTTCCACCAGCGCCGTCGCAGCCACGCTGGCGGGTTTGCCCCCCGCCGCGCAGGCGCAGGCGCGACCGAAAGACCTGCTGATCGTGGCCAACGAATTCGGCCCCAATTCGCTGGACATCCACACCGTGGGCGCCAACCGCGCCAGCTACGGCGTCAGCTGGATCTGCTACGACCGCCTGATTACCTACGGCAAGAAAAAGCTGCCCGACGGCCGTGTGCAGTACGACCGCGACAAGCTGGAACCCGAGCTGGCCGAAAGCTGGCAGATGGCACCCGATGGCAGCGCCGTCACCTTCA
>JANNMQ010000739.1:0-1764 GCA_031398045.1 Rubrivivax sp. | reverse complement strand
GGAATCTGTCCGTCCGCCACCTTGACCGTCGGCGGCTCGATGATTTCCAGGATCGCGATGTAGGTCTTGCGCGCCAGATCCTCATTCCAGCTCTTGTCACGCATCAGGATATCCAGCAACTCGTCCATGGCCGTGGTCCATTGCTGCGCCGCCATCAGCAGCTGGGCGCGGCCAAACCGGGCCTCGAAGTCGCGTTTGTTGGTTGCGATGCGGCCGTCGAAGCCGGCCAGCAGATCCTTCGCGTCCCCGCTTGCCGCCACATCGATGGCTGCCAGCCAGCGCTGCAACGCGTCAAGCCGGCGCACCTGCGCGGCCTTGGGCGCGGCCGGCGCGAAGGCGGCTTTGGCTTCGACGCGCTGGTCATGCTGCAACAGCCATTTCACATAATCGAAGCGCGCATCGTCGCTGTCCGGACTCTTCAGCAGGGCCTGTTGCAGCGCCTCCTGGATGGCGACCGGGTCGTCCGCTGCAGGGGCGTCGGACAGCGCGACACCCGTCACCTCGGCTTCCAGCACGTCGGCTTGCGGAACATGTTTGTCCAGAAAAGCCTTGATCTGGCCTTCGGGGCACCGCACCCATGAAGCCATCCACCGGTTTGCCGTTGATCAACAACACGCAGGTGGGAATGCTGCGAATGCCAAAGGCCTGGCTGAGCTCCTGTTCCTGGTCGGAGTCGATCTTCACCAGCTTGAACCGGCCGGCGTATTCGGTTTCCACCTTTTCCAGCAGCGGACCGATCACCTTGCAAGGCCCGCACCAGGGGGCCCAGAAATCAACCAGCACCGGGACGCTGGCGGATGCTTCAATGACTTCGGCGTCAAAATTCTCTACGGTTACGTTGATCATGGCGGTTAAATGAGGGCGAATGCCTGCCCGGCAAGGGTGACTGACTAAAATCGGACTCTGGACTGCGTGCGACCATGGTGGATCGACTGCAGAGCCGGCCTTCCACCCACCATGAATATTCACATCGGCGTCGTCATGGGCTCCAGTTCCGACTGGGACACCATGCAACACGCAGTGCAGATTCTCCAACAGTTTGGTGTTGCCCACGAAACCCGGGTTGTTTCGGCGCACCGCATGCCCGACGACATGTTCGCCTACGCCGAGGGCGCGCGTGGGCGTGGTCTGAAGGCCATCATTGCGGGAGCCGGCGGCGCCGCGCATCTGCCGGGCATGCTGGCGGCCAAGACCACGTTGCCGGTGCTCGGCGTGCCGGTGCCGAGCCGGCATCTGTCCGGTGTCGACTCGCTGCACAGCATCGTGCAGATGCCCAAGGGCATCCCGGTGGCCACCTTTGCCATTGGCGCTGCCGGTGCGGCCAATGCCGCGCTCTTTGCAGTGGCCATGCTGGCCGAAGGCGACGCCGCACTGTTGGGCCGTCTCGAGGCATTTCGGACGCAGCAGACGCAAGCCGCCCGAGACATGCTCGTACCACCGGCTGGTGGCGACAAGTAGACATGGGCGGTCACTCCATCCTGCCCGGCACCACCTTGACGGGGCAGCAGGCGACGCTGGGTGTGATGGGCGGCGGGCAACTCGGGCGCATGTTCGTGCATGCGGCGCAGCGTCTGGGATACCACACCGCGGTGCTCGATCCCGATCCGGCCAGTCCGGCTGGGCTGGTGAGCCACTTTCACATCCAGACCGATTACCGCGACGCGCAGGGCCTGGCCGATATGGTGCAGCGCTGCGCGGCCATCACCACCGAGTTCGAGAACGTGCCGGCAGACGCCATGCGCGCGCTGGGCGCACAACGACCCG
>JANNMQ010000823.1:0-6307 GCA_031398045.1 Rubrivivax sp. | reverse complement strand
GGTCGCGGTTGACGCGGAAGTTGGCGTAGTACTCCAGCGTTTCGTCGCGCAGCATCTTGATGCGGTGCAGCGCACGTTCCAGCCGTTTGGTGGTGCGCACAATGCCCACGTAGTTCCACATCAAAAGGCGCAGCTCGTCCCAGTTGTGTGAGATCACCACCTGCTCGTCGGCATCTTCAACCTGGCTTTCGTCCCAGGCCGGCAGCGCGGGCGCAGGCGCTTCAGACTGACGCAGGATGGCACTGGCGCAGCTGTTGCCGAGCACCACACATTCCAGCAATGAATTGCTGGCCAGCCGGTTGGCGCCGTGCAGCCCGGTGTAGGTGGTTTCGCCCACCGCATACAAACCCGGCAGGTCGGTGCGGCCGTCCAGGTCGGTCACCACGCCGCCGCAGGTGTAGTGGGCCGCCGGCACCACTGGAATAGGCTGGTGTGCGATGTCGATGCCCAGTTGCAAGCAACGTGCGTGGATGGTGGGGAAGTGCTCTTTCAGGAAATCTTCGCCCTTTTCCTGCACGATGGGGCGGGCGTCAAGCCAGACATGGTCGAGGCCATGCTTTTTCATCTCGAAGTCAATGGCGCGGGCCACGATATCGCGCGGCGCCAGTTCCAGACGTTCGTCATGGGCAGGCATGAAACGCGTGCCCACGCCTCCGGGCTGGCCGGTGCCAGGCAGCGTCAGATAGGCGCCCTCGCCGCGCAACGCCTCGGTGAGCAGGAAGCTGCGTTCCTGCGGGTGATACAGGCAGGTTGGGTGGAACTGGATGAATTCCATGTTGCCCACCCGACAGCCCGCGCGCCAGGCCATCGCAATGCCATCGCCGGTGGCGGTTTCAGGGTTGCTGGTGTAGCGGTAGACCTTGCCGACACCACCGGTGGCCAGTACCACGGCTGCAGCGGGCATGGTTTCAACACGGCCGCGATCCATGTCCAGCGCGTACACGCCATAACAGGCTGGGCTTTCTTGTCGCTTGAGTTGGCGCGTGGTGATCAGGTCCACCGCCATCCAACGTTCGCGCAGTTCAATCTGCGGGTGTTCACGTGCGCGCTGCAGCAAGGTGTCGTGGATGGCCTTGCCGGTAGCGTCTGCCGCGTGGGCGATGCGGCGCACGGCGTGCCCGCCTTCGCGCGTCAGGTGCAGGCCCAGCGGACCGGCGGGGTCGGGCGAAAATGGCACACCGGCGTCTACCAGCCAGCGCACGGCGTCGTGGCTGCGCTCAGCAATGAAGCGGGCCGTCTGCTCGTCAACGATGCCGGCGCCGGCGTCCTGCGTGTCGCGCACATGGCTTTCAATGCTGTCGTCGGCACCCAGCACACCGACGATGCCACCCTGTGCCCAGGCGGTGGCGCTTTCGGTGAGCGCCCGTTTGGCCAGCACCACCACCTTGCGCCCCTTGGCCGCCAGTTCCAGCGCGACGGTCAGACCGGCGAGGCCGGCGCCAATGATCACCACCGGCTGATGAGGAAGGGAACTGAGTTCGGTTGTTGTCATGCAAGGCCTGGTGCGGCGCTGCGCTGGGTGCGCAGCAACTGCTACTGATTTTACGGACCAATGGTCAGACCCTGTTCGCGCTGGGCAGCCGGCGGCCAAGGCCTCTCGGCCGCCGCCGCCAGATGCTCAGTGCACGATGCGCGAAAACACAAAAGTGCCGTCTTCCACGTCCACCGGAATCACGCCCTTGGGCCCAAAAGTGCCCTGCAAGATCAACTTGCTCACCGGGTTTTCGATGCGCTGCTGAATGGCACGCTTCAGTGGCCTTGCACCAAACACCGGGTCGAAGCCCACCTTGGCCAGTTCGGCCAATGCCGCCGGGCTGACTTCGAGCTTCATCTCCAGCTTTTCCAGCCGCTGCTCGAGCAGGCGCAACTGGATGCCAGCGATGTTTTCGATGTGCTTCTGGCTCAGCGCATGGAAGACCACCGTCTCGTCGATGCGGTTCAGGAATTCAGGGCGGAAGTGCTGCTTCACCTCGATCCACACCGCGTCGCGAATCGCAGCCGTGCTCTGCCCTGACATCTGCATGATCATCTGTGAACCCAGGTTGCTGGTCATCACGATCACGGTGTTCTTGAAGTCCACGGTGCGGCCCTGTCCATCCGTCAGGCGGCCATCGTCCAGCACCTGCAGCAGCACGTTGAACACGTCAGGGTGGGCCTTCTCCACCTCGTCCAGCAGCAGCACGCTGTAGGGCTTGCGGCGCACGGCTTCGGTGAGCGCACCACCCTCGTCGTAACCCACGTAACCCGGCGGCGCGCCAATCAGGCGGCTGACGCTGTGCTTTTCCATGTACTCGCTCATGTCGACGCGGATCATGTGGTCGTCGCTGTCAAACAAGAAGCCGGCCAGCGCCTTGCACAGCTCGGTTTTGCCCACGCCAGTGGGGCCCAGGAACAGGAAGCTGCCCAGCGGGCGATTGGGGTCGCTCAGGCCGGCGCGGCTGCGGCGGATGGCGTCTGCCACCACGGTGATGGCCTCATCCTGGCCCACCACGCGTTCGTGCAGTTTTGTTTCCATCTGCAGCAGCTTGTCGCGTTCACCCTGCAGCAGTTTGCTGACCGGGATGCCGGTGGAGCGGCTGACGACCTCGGCGATTTCTTCAGCACCCACCATGGTGCGCAACAGTTGTGGACGGCCTTCACCCTTCTTGCCGGTCTTCGAAACTTCCTTGGCCTGCGCTTCTTTCAAGCGCTTTTCAAGTTCAGGCAACTTGCCGTATTGCAGCTCGGCCACCGCGTTGAAGTCGCCCTTGCGCTTAAGTTCTTCGATGCTGTGGCGCATGCGGTCGATCTCTTCCTTGACCTGGGCGCTGCCCTGCGCAGTGGCCTTTTCCGACTTCCAGATTTCTTCCAGGTCAGTGTAGTCACGTTGCAGTTTGTTGATCTCTTCTTCGATCAGGCCAAAGCGCTTGATCGAGCCTTCGTCCTTTTCCTTGCGCACGGCTTCACGCTCGATCTTCAGCTGTATCAAGCGCCGGTCCAGCTTGTCCATCACCTCGGGCTTGCTGTCGATCTCGATCTTGATCTTGGCCGCAGCTTCGTCGATGAGGTCGATCGCCTTGTCAGGCAAAAAGCGGTCGGTGATGTAGCGATGGCTCAGTTCTGCAGCAGCCACGATGGCCGGGTCGGTGATCTCCACGCCGTGATGCACCTCGTACTTTTCTTGCAAGCCCCGCAGGATGGCCACCGTGGCTTCGACGCTGGGCTCATCGACCAGCACCTTCTGGAAGCGCCGCTCCAGCGCGGCGTCTTTCTCCACGTACTTCCTGTATTCGTTCAGTGTCGTGGCGCCTATGCAGTGCAGTTCACCACGCGCCAGCGCGGGCTTGAGCATGTTGCCGGCATCAATGGCGCCCTCGGCCTTGCCAGCACCGACCATGGTGTGCAGCTCATCGATGAACAAAATGATGCGGCCTTCGTCGGCGGCCACTTCTTTCAACACCGACTTCAGACGCTCTTCAAATTCGCCGCGGTACTTGGCACCTGCCAGCAGGCCCGCCATGTCGAGCACCAGCACACGCTTGTTCTTCAGTGAATCAGGCACTTCGCCGTTGATGATGCGCTGGGCCAGGCCCTCAACAATCGCGGTCTTGCCGACTCCGGGTTCGCCTATCAAAACCGGGTTGTTTTTGCTGCGCCGCTGCAGCACCTGGATGGCGCGGCGGATTTCGTCATCACGGCCAATCACCGGGTCCAGCTTGCCCTGGCGGGCACGTTCAGTCAGGTCCAGCGTGTACTTTTTAAGCGCTTCGCGCTGGCCTTCGGCTTCGGCGCTGTCCACGTTCTGGCCACCGCGCACGGCAGTGACTGCCGCGTCCAGCGCCTTGCGGCTCAGGCCATGACCACGCACGACAGCGCCAATGTCGGTTTTGCTGTCGGCCATAGCCAGCAAAAAGGTTTCGCTGGCAATGAACTGATCGCCGCGCTGGCTGGCTTCTTTGTCTGCCGCTTGCAGCAGGTTCACCAAATCACGGCCAGGCTGCACCGGCTGGCCGCCACCTTCCACCTGCGGCAGGTTGCGGATGGCCGTTTCCATGGCGACGCCCAGCGCCGCGGTGTTGGCGCCGGCTCGTTCCAGCAAGGCCTTCGGGCCGTCGGGCTGGGCCAGCATGGCGGCCAGCAGGTGGGCTGGTTCGATGTAAGGGTTGCCGCGGGACACCGCAGCGCTCTGGGCGTCCTGCAAGGCTTGCTGGAAGGCAGTGGTCAGTTTGTCGATGCGCATGGAATGGCTCCTCGTGTGCTCAAGACATGAGGCCGATGGTGCGCGAATCAAGACCCTGCCGCAAAAGTGGGCAGAACGTCAGCCGCGTGCAATTCAAAGCACGTCGTCTTCAGCCGCGTCGCCACTGCCACCCACTCGCAGACGGCTGCCCAGGCGGTGGTAGTGGCCTGCGTGGTACAGCAATGGCGGCAGCTCAGTGTGTCTGCAGGTCAACACCTGGCCAATGAACAGCTGGTGGTCTCCTGCGGCCTGGTGCGATACGGTGGTGCACTCAAAAACCGCGGCGCAAGCAGCCAGCACTGGCGAGCCCTGCGCGCCCATTTGCCAGCCGCCGGTCTGAAAACGATGGTCTCCCGGCATCGCAAACTCATGCGACAGCGAGCTTTGATGTGCCGCCAACACATTGACCGCAAAACCTGGGCTGTCCATGAAGGCTGCCAGCACCGAGCTGGCGTGGCGCAGCGACCACAGCACCAGCGGCGGCTGCAGCGACAAGGCGTTGAACGAGCTCACCGTTAAGCCGACCCAGCCGCCCTGCGCGTCACAACAGGTGACCACCGTGATGCCCGTGGTGAAGCGGCCCAATGCTGCCCGCAACTGCGCTGACGAGGGCCCCACCGCTGCATCGATGTCCTGCCCTGGGTTCAGACCATCGCTGGGTACGTGCACAGTGCCAGAACCTGACGCTGGCGGCCGCGTCATGCGTTAACCGCCACGATGCCCCAGCGCGCCAGGGCAGCGTCATCGGCCACACGGGCGTCTACCCAGTGCGCGCCGTCGGGCGTGCTTTCCTTTTTCCAGAACGGGGCCTGCGTCTTCAAGTAGTCCATCAGAAACTCGCAAGCCTGGAATGCAGTGCCGCGGTGCGCTGCACTCACGGCCACCAACACGATCTGGTCCAGCGGCTGCAGCACGCCGACGCGGTGCACGATGCGCACCTTTCGAAGGTCAGCAAAGCGGCGGCGTGCCTCGGCCACCATCAAATGGATGGCGTTTTCCGTCATGCCAGGGTAGTGCTCCAGTTCCAGTGCGGTGATGCTGCCCGGGCTTTGGCCTGCTGCGTTGCCAGCGCCTGCCGCACCGCTGCTGCCGTCACGATCACGCACGGTGCCCACAAAAGCCACCACGGCGCCTGCTCCGCCGTCACCCGCGCGCAGCGCAGCCACTTCGGCGCCAAGGTCGAAGTCAGCGCTCTGCACCTGCACTTCGGCCAGCGCCATCATCAGCCCCCGGTGACCGGTGGGAAAAAAGCGACTTCAGCGCCGGCCTGCAGCGGCGTGTCTTCAGTCGCCATCTGCTGCGCCACGGCTGCACGCAAGGCGCGGCCGCGTGCCAGGGCGCTGGCATGCGCTGCGCCCTGCGCCACCAGCAGGTCGCGCAAGGCACCCACGGTGCAGCCCATGGGCACGACCACGGCCTGGCCTGCGCCGAGCGCTTCGCGCAGCGACGCGAAGTAACGCACCTGCACCGTGAAGCCGGTTGTTTCTTTTCCCAGATTTGCACTCATCGCCACACCAGGCTGTCCAACGACAGATAGCGCACGCTGTCGCCGCGGCTGATGGCCTGGCCGGGCGCGTTGTCCACCAATCCGTCAGCCCAGACGGTGGACGTCAGCACGCCCGAACTCTGGTTGGCGAACAGGTCGAGGCCACCATGCTCGTTCACGCGCACACGCAGAAATTCGCGTCGGCGGTCGGGTTTGGGCCAGTCGAAGTCGGCGCGCAGGGGCACACCTGCGGGGTCACCGTCAGCCATGCCCTGCATGGCGCGCAAGACCGGCGCCACGGCCAGCAAGAAGGTGACAAAGCTGGACACCGGGTTGCCCGGCAGCCCGACGAACAGCGATTCCGCTGCGCCCGCGGCGCGCACGGCGCCGAAGGCCAGCGGCTTGCCCGGCTTGATGGCGATCTGCCACAGGTCGATCTTGCCCTCGGCCTCGACCGCCGGTCGCAGGTGGTCTTCTTCGCCGACCGAGACGCCGCCGCAGGTGAGCACGAGGTCGGCCCCTGCCGCCGCGCGGCGCAACGCGTCGCGGGTGGCTTGCAAGGTGTCGGCAACGATGCCGAGGTCGATGCATTCGCAGCCCAG
>JANNMQ010000801.1:0-4374 GCA_031398045.1 Rubrivivax sp. | reverse complement strand
CCGGGTTGGCCAGTTTGCTGTTGGCACCTTTTGGTGGTTATGCATTGAACCTGGCGGCCATTACCGCCGCCATCTGCATGGGGCCCGAAGCGCACCCCGACCCTGCGCGGCGCTGGCTGGCCAGTGCCGCGGCCGGCTTGTTCTACATCGTGATGGGTTTGCTGGGCGGCGCCGTGGTGGGGTTGCTGGCGGCTTTTCCGAAAGCGCTGGTGCTGGCGCTGGCCGGGCTGGCTTTGCTGGGCACCATCGGGTCGGGCCTGGCGGCGGCGGTGAAAGACGAAACCACGCGCGAAGCGGCGTTGATCACTTTCCTGATCACTGCCAGTGGCTTGAGCCTGTGGGGCGTGGGCGCTGCCTTCTGGGGTGTGGTGGCGGGGGCCGTGGCGCTGGGGGTGCAGCGCTGGCGGCGTTAATTCACCGTGCTGACCGGCGCCGTTGTGCCACTTGCAGCCAGCGGCGCCATGCTGCGCGCCGCCGCCATGGGCGCCGGTTGGGGGCTTTGCAACCGCACTTCACGCACGTCGCAGCGGCCGGGTGTAACGGTTACCACGGCACCCTGGGGCAACAAACGCCAGGCGCTGGCTGCGGTGCTGTCGTTGCTGGGGCCTTCACTTCGGCCTTCACTTCGGCCTTCACTTCGGTCGTCAGTTCGGTCGTCAATGCTGACTTCACTGCATTCATCACCCAGCGGCTCGCTGGCCACGGTGGTGCCCATGCGCGTTTGCCGCAGGTACAGCGTGGGCGGGGCATCGTCGCTGGCGATGCGAAAGGCCAGCAGCTGTTCGCCATCAGACCACACGGCAGCAAAACGCAGTGGTTGCGTGATGCCCCGCTGCTGCATCAGTGCCATGGTCTCGCCCACCACCGACAACACCGCAGCGGCCGGCGCGGCGCCTTCATGGATGCGCGCCAGCGCCAGCAAAAACAGCAGCTCAGAGTCGGTGGCACCGCGCCGCTCGGCGTACAGCGTGTCGGGCAGCTTTGCTTCCAGCGTGCGTCGCAGTTGTGCATAACCGCCAATCTGCCCGTTGTGCATGAACAAATGGCGTCCGTGGCGAAACGGGTGGCAGTTCTGGCGCGCAATGCCGCCAGCGGTGGCGGCGCGCACATGGGCAAAAAACAGGTGTGACGACAGCGTTTGTGACAGCGCCAGCAGGTTGTCGTCGCTCCAGGCCGGCATCACTTCGCGGTAAACACCAGGCTCGGCACGGTCGCCATACCAGCCGATGCCAAAACCGTCGCCGTTGGTCTGCACGTGCGCCTGCTCAGCACGCAGCGCTTGCCGCATCAAGGAGTGGCGCGGTTTGGCGATCAGCTCTTCCAGGAAGAGCGGTTCACCCAGGTAAGCGGCAAGTCGGCACATGGTTGGGGGCGGCGCGCCTGCAGCACACCTGACCCTGTTGTCGGCACCACCCGGCCAGACTTGAATGCATCAAGCCCGGTTGGCGTGTGGCCGGTCACAGGCCCGAAGAACGCGGTGTGTCTGGTGGCACGGTGGGCACATACGGGTAGCGTGCCTTGGCCTTGGTGGCGGTGGTGCTGGTGGTGGACACGCTGCGAACGTACTGTTTCGACCCGTCTTTGCGCACCTGGTAATCCCACGGGGTGTAGGCCCCCTTGGTCAGGGTTTCATGCAAGAACAGGCGGCGGCGCTGGCTGGCCAGCACCTGGCGCTTGATCTGTGCGGGCTGGTAGCGCTGCTCGATCAGGTCTTTCAGGCGCTGCGCGGTGGCGTTGAACGCCGGGTCTCGGCACAGGTTGCGCAGTTCCGATGGGTCTTGCTGCAGATCAAACAACATACCCGGGTCACCCTCGCAGTAGACGTATTTGTACCGACCCTGGCGCAAGATCAGCGCCGGCGCGTACACACCTTCGCCCGTGAACTCGATCAGCGCCTCGTCGACCCAATGGGGGTCGTTGCCGTGCAGCAGCGTGCGCAATGAATGGCCGTCTCCGTGGTCGACCAACGCGGGCGGCTTGCCGTCGGTGGCCAGGTCCAACAGCGTGGGCAGCAGATCGACCAGCGAACAATTCAGGCCCACGCGATGCCCCGCCTTCGCGCCCGGCGCCTGGATGATCAGCGGCACCTTGATCGACTGCTCGTAGGGGTTGAACTTGAACCACATGCCGCGCTCGCCCAGCATCTCGCCGTGGTCGGCGGTGAACACGATGACAGTGTTGTCGGCGGCACCCGTCTTTTCCAAAGCATCCAGCAGCAGGCCGATCTTGTGGTCAACGTAGCTGACCATGCCGTAGTAGGCGTGGCGGGCCGACAGCACCATCTCGTCGCTGACGTGGTGCTCGTCCTGGCGGATCAGCTTGTAGTAGCGCTGGCTCCATGGGTCGTGCTGTTCGTAAGGGATGAACGGCACCGTGGGCATCTCGATCTGCGCGTGGTCGTACAGGTTCCAGTATTCGCGAGTAATGGTGAACGGGTTGTGCGGGTGCGTGAACGAAGCCACCAGCAGGAAGGGCTTGCCTTCGGGGCGCCGCGCGTGGTCGTACAGCCATTGCACCGACTGGTGGGCCACATCATCGTCATAGTCCATCTGCAGCGAACGCACACACAGGCCCGATTCGACGATGCCGCGCATGCTCATCTGGCTGGGCGCGTAGGGTTCGATGTGGCGTTCCCAGTCAGCCGTCCAACCGAAGTCGGAGGGATAGATGTCGGTCGTTAGGCGCTCTTCGAAACCGTGCAGCTGGTCCGGCCCCACAAAGTGCATCTTGCCCGACAAGCAGGTGTCGTAACCCTGCGCGCGCAGGTAATGCGCGAAGGTGGGTACCGAGGCCGGAAACTCGGCGGCGTTGTCGAAGGCACCGATGCGTGACGACGACTGCCCGGACATCATGGCGAAGCGCGACGAAGCGCAAATGGGGTTTGGGCTGTAGGCGTTTTCGAACACCGTGCCACGCGCCGCCAGGCGGTCGAGGTTCGGTGTCCTCACCAGTTTGTGGCCATAGACGGCCAGTGCGCTGGCCGCCAGTTGGTCGGCCATGATGAACAGGATGTTGGGTTTTTTCATGGCACTGTGCGGCTTCAAGCCTTGTGGGGTGGGGTTGCGTCCAGCGCGTGCGTGGCAGAGCGTGGTGGGTTCAAAGTCTGCGCCATGGCAGCGCGCAGGGTTTGTGCGATGGCCCTGCAGTCGTCGAGGCTCAGCGTCAAGGGCAAGCGCAGGTCGCACAGGCCACCCAGTACCCGGGCAGCGTGCTGCAATTGCGGCGCTGCCTGCATGAACTGCCAATGCGCCCAGACGCTGGTGAACCCGGCCGGTGCGTCGGCGCCGAACCACTTCACGTGCACGCCGCTGGCGGCGCAGGCGTCAATGAAACGGTTGATCTGTGCCTGGTCCAGACCGACCACCGAAAATTGCAGCGAACTGGCGACAAACTGTTCTTTGGCATTGCGTGCAGGCACCTGGATGTGCGCGATGTCGCTCATCGCGTCAGCCAGCCAGCGGTAGCGCTGGTTCCAGCGTTCACAGCGGTCGCGCAACACGGCGCCAAGTTGGGGCCGCGCCAGCGCTGCCGGCAGGTTGCCCATGCGCAGGCTGAAATTCGGCGTGCGCAACTTCCAGCGTTCAAACACGGCATCTGCAGGGCGCGCCAGATGCGAGCGGTACAGCATGTAGCTGCCAGACATCAATATCGCTTGTGCGGCGATGTCGTCGTCGTCGCACAGCAGCAGCCCACCCTCACCGGCGTTGGCGTGTTTGTAGCTCTGCAGGCTGAAGCAGCCGGCACGGCCCCAGCGGCCCATGGGGCGCCCGTTCCAGGCCGCGCCCATGGTGTGTGCGCAGTCTTCGATCAGCTGCACGCCGTGGGCTTTGCACAGCGCCACCAGCTGTTCCATGTCGCAGATGTGGCCGCGCATGTGCGACAACAACAGCGTGCGAGCCCCACTGGCCACGATCTTGTGTTGCAGATCGGCCAGGTCAATCAGGAAATCGTCGGTCACGTCCACCAGCACCGGCTCGGCCTGCGCGTGTGCGATGGCGCCGGGCACCGGTGCCAGCGTGAAGCAGTTGGTCAACACGCGGTCACCCGGCTGGACACCGGCGGCTTTCAGTGCCACGAACATTGTCGAGCCGCAGGAGTTCATGGCCACGCAGTAGCGGGCACCGTTTTCTTGCGCGAATTCCTGCTCCAGCAAAGACACCTCGCTGGGCACGCCCCCGGTTTCGCCATAGCGGTGCAGCTTGCCGCTGGCCATCAGGCGCAGCGCTGCTTCCACACCGGCCGCCGGAATGGGCTCTTGCTGTGTCAGGTCGAGTTTCAGCGCTTTTTCAGTGGTGGTCATGGGCAACCCCAGCGCGGCAGGCCTCAATCAATCTTCACGCCCAGTTCTTTGATCAGCTTGCCCCACTTGGCATG
>JANNMQ010000745.1:0-1501 GCA_031398045.1 Rubrivivax sp. | reverse complement strand
GGTTCACGTCCTTCCCAGCGACGAGGCTCGATTTCAGCAAGCCTTCGGCCCACAGCCATTCCCGCAGCATGCCGACGACCGGGTCTTCGGCCCAGCGCTCGGCGAGGATGTCGCGCACGCCGTCGAGCACGGCCGGTACGTCGGCGAAGCCAGCCTCCGCGTTGAGGAAACCCGCCGCCTCGGCCAGCGGGTCGAGGGCCGGGTCTGCGAACAAGCGGTCGGCGAGGGGCTCGATGCCGGCTTCAAGGGCAATCATCGCCTTGGTGCGGCGCCTGGGCTTGTAGGGCAGTTACAAGTCCTCCAAGTCCTGCTTGGTCGCTGCCGCCTCGATCGAAGTGCGCAACTCGGCGGTCAGCTTGCCCTGTTCGTCGATGCTCTTCAGCACCGCAGTGCGCCGTTCCTCCAGCTCGCGCAAGTAGCCGAGACGCTGTTCGAGATCACGCAGTTGCGTGTCGTCCAGGTTCTCGGTCGCCTCCTTGCGATAGCGCGCGATGAAGGGCACCGTGGCGCCGCCGTCGAGCAGTGTCACGGCCGCTTCGATCTGCGCCGGGCGGACCTTGAGTTCGGCAGCGATCTGGAGAAGTATCTTGTTCAAGTCGGGGCGTGCAGGGTGGTGAGGGCGGCGCAGTGTGCCATAGGGCGCTGGCACCATCGTGGGGCTGCCACTGGGGCCGCGCTGAGCTGGGCTTGGCTGCGCGGGGCAACGGGCCGCGCTTAGACTCTGTCGCCGTTGCCGGCCCGCCCACGAAGCCCAGGACGCCCAGGAGTGATGCCCGTGAAGTACAAGATGGCCCCGAACTCCCTGTTCGCCGTGTTGCTGCGCTCGCCGTGGTGGATCAGCTTGTCGATCGGCCTCGCAACGGGCGGTGTGGCGGCGGCCCTGCTGCCGCAGACCTTCCGCGTCGCGGGCGCGCTGTCGGGCTTCCCGTTCATCGTGATCGCGGCCATGGCTGCCTGGCGCGGCCGCGGCAAGCCCAGCCAGGCGCTGGTCGAGCACAGCGCCAAGGCGGTGGCTGCGATGAGCTGGCCGGTCTTTGCGAACACGCTGGAAGCGGCCTTCAAGCGCGACGGTTTCACGGTGCGACGCACGCAAGGACGGGCCTGCGATTTCGACATCGAGCGCGCCGGCCGCCGCATGGTGGTGGCTGCCAGGCGCTGGAAATCGGCGCACACCGGGCTGGCGCCGCTGCGCGCACTGCAGGCCGAGCGCTCGGCCAGCGAAGCGCCCGACGCACTGGTCATCAGCCTCGGCGAATTGACGGAGCCCGCGCGCCAGTTGGCGGCGGGCGAGCGCATCGCGGTGTGGCAGGCCCCTGAGCTGGCGCAAAAGCTGCGAGGCCTGCTGCCGCCGCCGTGACCGGCGGCGGCGACGCCGCGAGCAGTTGCAAGCAAGGCGCAATCGGGCCTTGTGCAGCTGGTCAAGACTTGCGAACGTGGGGTGCCGCCAACCAGGCAGTCACGCCCCGGGCTGCATGCAGCCCGCTTGCAAAACACGCTGTCA
>JANNMQ010000636.1:0-9204 GCA_031398045.1 Rubrivivax sp. | reverse complement strand
GCGGGTTTGAAGCCCATGCACTTGTACCCGGCGGCCTTCAGTTGTTCACAGGCGTCTTCTGGAAACAGACCTTCGGTTACGGCTTTGGCGTCGGGGATGTTCTGGCCCATCTCAACCACCTCTTGCGCGCTGGCAGGCAGGTGCAGCGCCAGTGACAACAGCAGCGCAGGCACTCCCATGGTCAGCGGTTTGAACGGCAGCACGGCGGCAAGGCGGAGTTGGGTGTTCATGGGGTGGTCCTCAGAAGTGCAGACGGTCATCACGGGCTCAAACGGGCTCACACGGGCTCAAATGGGCTGGCACCGGGCCACTGCACAGGCCGCAAAATGATACCCCGTGCAAGACCAAAGTCCTATGCCCGGTGTGCAGGCTGGACATCCAGCGGGCACTCGCCAGCAGGCTGCAGAACCAGCGGCTGGCTCGGGTTAGAAAGGGTGACGCCCAAGGTGGGGCCGTGTATCGTTGGGCATAGAAATTTGCACCGTTCATGCAGCACAACGGGCTCATGGCCCGCCTGTGCGTCTGTCCACCCCACACCAACGCAGCAGCACCCGATGACGTGGCACAACAAGGTGATGTGGACCGAAGGCCTGTTCCTTCAGCCCCAGCACTTTCAACAGCAAGACCGGTTTGTGGCGCGCCAGCAAGAGGGCCTTTTCTCGGCCACCAGCGCCTGGCCTTGGGGCTTTGTGGCCCTGCAGGTGGATGAAGCCGCGCTGCTGCACGGGCGGGTGATGGTGACCGCGGCCCGTGGTGTGCTGCCCGATGGCCTGGCGTTTTCCATTCCCGGTGACGACCCGGCACCGCCGGCCTTTGAAGTGCCCGCAGACACCCGCGACCAGCTGCTGGTGCTGGCCGTCACGCAGGCGCGGCCGGGCGTGACCGAAAGTGATGTCGAGGCGGCCGACAGTGCCATGCCGCCGCGTTGGCGGGTGGCTGATGTGGAGGTAGCCGACATCCACGCCACCAGCTTGCGCCAGGCGCCGCTGCAGGTGGGCCGCTTGAACCTGCGGCTGATGCTGGCGCGGGACGCCAACGAGGGCTACACCACGCTGGGCACCGTGCAGGTGCAAGAACGGCGTGCCGACGGCCGCGTGGTGCTTGATACGACCTACATCCCGCCGATGTTGCATGCGTTGGCCCACCCCAACCTGGACGCCTATGTGCGTGAAGTGCTGGGCATGTTGCACCAGCGTGGTGAAGCGGTGGCCGCGCGCCTGGCGCAACCCGGCCGTGCCGGCACGGGCGAGATTGTCGACTTCCTGTTGCTGCAGCTGATCAACCGCGTGCAGCCACTGTTTGCGCACTTGCAGCGGCTGCCGGTGCTGCACCCGGAGCAGTTGTACGCATGCTGCCTGGGCCTGGCGGGTGAGCTGTCGACCTTCCGTGAACAGCGCCGCCCGGTGGTCTATCCGGACTACCGGCACGACGATCTGGCCACGGTGTTCAGAGCGCTGATGAACGACCTGCGGCAGTCGCTGTCAATGGTGATGGCGCAGACCGCCGTGCCCATTGAGTTGCAGAAGCGCCCCTCGGGCCTGCGGGTGGCCATCATTGCCGATATCGAGTTGCAGCGAACGGCCAGTTTTGTGCTGGCGGTGAATGCCCAGATGCCCGGTGAAGCCTTGCGGGCGCGTTTCCCCACGCAGGTGAAGATCGGCCCGGCCGAACGCATCCTCGACCTGGTCAACCTGCAACTGCCCGGTGTGTCACTGCGGCCCTTGCCGGTGGCGCCGCGGCAGATTCCCTACCACGCAGGCTGTACGTACTTTGAACTTGAAACTCGCGGCGTCGATTTGTGGAAGCAGCTTGAAACTTCGGCCGGCCTGGCCATGCACATTGCGGGTGACTTTCCAGGCCTGAGCCTGGAGTTCTGGGCCGTCAAGGCGTGATGCGGTAAGCCCATCCAGTCCGTCTGAGCAGGCCGCCGTGAAACTCCCGCCCTTTAGCTTTCTGCGGAGCCCTGCACCGTGAGCCCTGACGAGCCGCCGCCCGACCCCTTTGCGGCTTTTGACGCCGACCGTACTGTCATCAAGCCCAGTGCGGGGCGCGCGGTGAAAGGGGCTGCAGGCGCGGCAGCTGCAGCCGCACCACCTGCGGCATCACCGGCTGCACCAGCGCCGCTGCCCGAACTGCCGCCACACGCCAGCCTGAACCCACTGGTGCAGGCCGCAGCCCCTTTGCTCAGCGCCGCGCCCCGCCTGCGCGCCACGCTGCAACACCACAACCCGGCTGGCTTGCGCGCCACGTTGGTGGACGCCATCAACCGCTTTGAAGGCAGTGCCCGCGGCCAAGGGCTGCCCAACGAACAAGTGGTGGCTGCACGGTATGTGTTGTGCACGCTGCTGGACGAATCGGCGTCCAGCACCCCCTGGGGTGGCAACGGCGCGTGGTCGGCGCACAGCCTGCTGGTGCAGTTTCACAATGAATCGTGGGGCGGCGAGAAGGTGTTCCAGCTGCTCACCCGCCTGGCCGAAAACCCCACCCAACACCGCAACCTGCTGGAACTGGTGTACACCGCATTGGCGTTGGGTTTTGAAGGCCGCTACCGCGTGCTGGACAACGGCCACGCGCAGCTGGACAGCCTGCGTGAACGGCTGGCCGCCAAGCTGCGTGAAGGTGCACCGGCGGTAGACCCCACGCTGTCGGTCCAGTGGCACGGCGTGGCGGCAGCGCCGCAGCGGCTGCGCGACGGCATACCGCTGTGGGTGCTGGGTGCGGGGCTGGCCGCGCTGTTGCTGGCGGTGTTTCTGGTGCTGCGACTGACGCTGAATGCACAAACCGATGCCACCTTCACCGCGCTGCAGGCGCTGGACAGCAGCACCCCACCCGCGGTGGCGCCACCCCCGGCGCCGGCGACACCGGTAGCGCCGCGCCTGGCAGGTTTGCTGAAAACCGACATCGACGCCGGCCTGCTGGAAGTTCGTGACCAAGCCGACCGTTCGGTGGTTGTCTTGCGCGGCGATGGCCTTTTTGATGCCGGCAGCGCCGAAGTCAACAGCCGTTCGCGCGCTGTGTTTGAACGCATCGCGGCGGCCTTGAACCAGTTGCCGGGCCCGGTGGTGGTGGCCGGCCACACCGACAACCAGCCCATCCGTTCACTGCGGTTCCCGTCCAACTGGCATTTGTCCAAAGACCGCGCCAGCAGCGTGAAAGCGCTGTTGGCGGGCACTTTGCCGGCGGCCCGTGTGGCCGCAGAGGGCCGCGCCGACACCGAACCCGTGGCCGACAACAGCGCTGCCGCGGGCCGTGCACGCAACCGCCGCGTTGAAATCACGCTGCTGGCTGCGGCGCCGGCCTGACGCACACCGTCTTCCATCCCCGGCCACCCCGAGCTTGCCAACGTCCAGCCCCCATGAAGCGAATTCCCAGTTGGTTGCCCTTGTTGCTGGCGGTGCTGGGTCTGCTGGCCCTGTCGGCCGTGGTCTGGTGGCTGGGCCCGCTGCTGCGTTGGGGTGACAGCCAGCCGCTGCAGCCGCTGGCGCCCCGTCTGCTGTTGCTGGTGCTGTTGTGGGGGGGCTGGGCCGGCTGGCAGGCCTACAAGGCCTGGCGACGGCGGCGCACCAACACCGCATTGCTGCAGAGCCTGTCGGGCGGGCCCACGGCCAGCGAAAAAGAAGCCCAGCTGCTGGCCCAGCGTTTCAGCGAGGCCGTGCGCAAGCTCAAGGCGCGCAGTGGACAGTCTTGGCTGGCGCGTTTGATGGGCACCGACGAGCAGCTGTACGAACTGCCCTGGTATGTGTTTGTCGGTGCACCGGGTTCTGGCAAAACCACGGCGCTGATGAACGCTGGCCTGCAGTTTTTGCTGCAGGACAGCGGCGGCAAGGCGTCGGTACAAGGCGTGGGTGGCACACGCAACTGCGAATGGTGGTTCACCCAGGACGCGGTGCTGATCGACACCGCAGGCCGTTACGCGACGCAGGAGTCCGACCGCGATGTCGACGCCAGCGCCTGGGACAACTTTCTCGCGCTGCTGAAAAAAACCCGGCCGCGCCAGCCCATCAACGGCGTGCTGCTCACCGTCAACATTCAAGACCTGCTGCAGCAAGGCGGTGCGGAGCGCCAGCAGCACGCGGCGCAGTTGCGCGCCCGCCTGGCCGAACTGCAGGCCAAGTTGGGTGTGCGGGCGCCGGTGTATGTGCTGGTCACCAAAGCCGACCTGATCGGGGGCTTCAACGAGAGTTTTGAAGCGCTGGACCAGGAAGGCCGCAGCCAGGTCTGGGGCTTCACCTTCGCTGCCGAGTTGGCACCCGGCGCCGACCCTTTGGCGACCTTTGTCGACTGCTACCAGGAACTGCAACAGCGCCTGGTGTCGCAGCTGCCCGGCCGCCTGCAGGCCGAACGCGATGTGTTGCGGCGCAGTGCCATCTTTGCCTTCCCGCAGGAGTTTGCGGCGCTGCGCCCGGTGCTGAACGAATTCCTGCGTGCGGTATTTTCTGGCGGTGGCACGGTGGAAGCCGCGCCGCTGGTGCGCGGTGTGTACTTCACCAGCGGCACGCAGGAAGGTTCACCCATCGACCGCGTGATGGGCGCCCTGGGCCGATCGTTTGGCATGGACACCCGCAGGGTGGCCGTGGTGGCCGCTGCGCCTGGCCGCGGCAAGACCTACTTTTTGCAGCGCCTGCTGAAAGACCTGGTGTTTGCCGAACGGGGTCTGGGCGCGCTGAACCCGGGGGCCGAAAAACGCCGCCGCAGCCTGCGCCTGGCCGGCGCAGCCGCCCTCGTGCTGTTGGGTTGCGCGGTGCTGATGGGCTGGGTGCTCAGCCGTGCCAACAATCTGGACCATGCGGCGCAGGTGGCGGCCCGCCTTCCCGCACTGAAAGCCGCTGTTGACGGCCTGCCGCCGGCCACCACGGCCGATGTATCTGCGTTGCCCGCGCCGCTGGCGCAGGTGCGGGACGCAGCACAGCAGCCGGGCCTGGACCTGGCGGCACCACCGCTGCTGCACGGCCTGGGCCTGTACCAGGGCGACAAGCTCGACGCCGCGGCGCAACTGGCCTACCACCGCCTGCTGGAAAAACAGTTCACACCGCGTGTGGCGCGACGCCTGGAAGAGCGGCTGCGCGCAGCCAACAACGGCAATCTGGAACAAGCCTACGAAGCGCTGAAAGCCTACCTGATGCTGCACCAGCCGCAGCAGTTTGATGCCCCGTCGCTGAAGGCCTGGATCGCTGCCGACTGGGATGCCAACCTGGCGCGCCTGGCGCCAGAAGCCCGCAACGAGCTCGACACGCACCTGGACGCCATGCTGGCCTTGGGCCCACCGCGTGCGGTACTGCCCAAAGACGACGCGCTGGTCGCCAGCGTGCGCGAGCTGCTGTCGGCCTACCCGCTGGAGTACCGCGTCTACAGCCGCATCAAGCGCCAGTACACCCCCGGCGCAGTGCCCGACTTCACCGCCGCGGGTGCCGCCGGTCCGCAGGCGGCGCAGGTGTTTGAACGCGCCAGCGCCGAGCCGCTGAGCAAAGGCATTTCGGGCCTGTACACGCGCGACGGTTACCGCAAGCTGGTGCTGCCCGCGGTGCAAAAAGCCACGCCGGTGCTGGCCGCCGAAGAAGGCTGGGTGCTGGGCAGAAAGGTGGACGCAGCCAGCCTGCGCGACGCCACCATAGGCAATGTGCTAACCGACAAAGTGCGCCGCTTGTATTTTGAGGACTACATCAAGACCTGGGACAAGTACCTGGCCGATGTGCGCCTGGTGAAGCTGAACGACCCCGAGCGTGCACTGGCGGTCTCGCGTCTGCTCTCGGCCGTCGAATCGCCTTTGGCCAGCTACCTGCGTGCGGTGACTGCTGAAACCCGCCTGGTGCCGCCTGCGGCCAGCGTCAGCGCGTTGGACCAGGCGGCGGCCAAAGCCAAGGCCGATGCGGCGCGGCTGGTGGGTGCGGCGCCCGCTGGCAGCAGTGGCGGTAGCGGTGGCGGTAGCGGTGGCACAGGCGGGCCCCTGGAGCGCATGGTGGACGACCACTTCAAGGGCATCCACCGTTTGGTGACGGGCGAACCACCACCGCTGAACGACACGCTGAAGCTTTTTGGCGAGGTCTATGCGCAGTTGGCGGCCGTTGACGCCGCCAGGAAAAGCAAGGCACCACCACCGCCCGGTGGTGGCGCAGAAAAAGTGAAGATTGCCGCGGCCGACCAGCCCGAAGCCGTGCGCAGCATGCTGACGCAGCTGGCCGACACCGCCATCGCGCAAAGCAGCGGTGCCGTGCGGCAAGACCTGAACACCGAGCTCAAGCCGCTGACCGACACCTGCAACCGGGCCATCACGGGCCGCTACCCCTTTGCCAGCGGTGCCAGCGCCGATGTCACGCCCGACGACTTTGGCCAGGTGTTTGGCGCTGGCGGCCTGCTGGACGAATTTTTCCAGCGCCGCCTGCAAGGCCTGGTGGATGTGTCCACCAGCAACTGGTCGTACAAACCGCTGACCGATGGCACCCGCCCCGTGGCACCGGCCGCGTTGGCTGAATTTCAACGTGCACAACGCATCCGTGAGGTGTTTTTCAGGGCCGGCGGCAAGATGCCTGCTGTGAAGCTGGAAATGCGGCTGTCAGAAATGGACCCGGTGCTGAAAGAGCTGCTGCTGACTGTGGATGGCCAGGTTCAAAAGCTCACCACCAGTGGCCCTTCCATCATCGTCAGCGCACCCAGCGCGCGCATGGCTTCGGACATCGAGCTCAGCACGGGCTTGGGCAAGGCCGGCCCTTTGGTGACGACGCGGGGGCCGTGGGCGTTGTTCAGGTTGTTTGAAAACTTCCAGGTGGAGCCTGGTGCAGTGCCTGAAAAGTTCAGCGTCATCATGAATCTGGACGGCAAGCGGGCGCGGCTGGAGGTGATAGCGGCCAGTGTCTTCAATCCTTTCCAGATGAAAGAAATCAAGCAGTTCCGTTGCCCGGCTGCGCTGTGATGGCAGCCCATCTGCCATCAGCGTTGCCGGCGCCATTGACGGCAACTGGGGCGGCGACTGTGGTGGCGCCCCTGCCCAGTTCCGCTGCCTCGCCAGTGAGTGCACCGTCTACCAGCACCAGCCCTGCAGCTGACTCGCCCGGCCCCCCCGGCTGGCATGGCAAATTGCCTGCGCTGGGTGATTTTGTTTCGCGCCGGCTGAGCACGGATTTCATCGAACCTTGGGATGCCTGGCTGTCCAAGGGGCTGCACGACTTGCGCAGCGCCGCACCGGCCCATTGGCTGCAGCACTACCTGCACAGCCCCAGCTGGCGCTTCCTGCTGCAGCCGGGTGCGCTGCCCGGCGGTGGCGCCGGCAGCCGCCAGGCTTGGGCAGGGGTGTTGATGCCTTCCGTGGACCGTGTGGGCCGCTATTTCCCCTTCACCTTGGCGCAGCCGCTGGGCGAGGCACCGTTGCAAACACACCAGCTGCAGGCCTTGTGGCGGGGCTTAACGGCTTGGGATGACCTGGCGCGCGACGCCTTGCACGACGACTGGACGGCCGAACAGCTGGAAGCCGCGCTGCAGCAGCACCATGCGGGTCACGGCAGCTTGGGCGGCCGTGCCGACGCCGCGACCCCGGCACATGCGAACACGTCGCAGAGCCACCCGGCAGCAGGGGCTGCGATGGCCGGTGAGCTGCCGCGACATCCGGGCCAGGCCCTGGCGGTGCCGGGTGCTGGCGACGCTGCTGCGGCCATGCAGGCACAGTTGCAGCCGCAAGCTTGGCGGCTGACTCAAGGCTGCAGCTGGTGGCAGGCCGTGCCCGACGAAGGGCCTGCGCGCCTGTGGCTGGTGTGCGGCCTGCCGGCTTCGCTGGGCCTGCTGTTTGCGGGTCCTGATGCGCCCTGATTGCGCCCTGATTGCCCCATGATTGCCCCCTGATCCTCATCCATGCCCGTGGAGGCCGCTTGATGCTCTGGGCCCAGAATGGGCAGACATGAATACACAGCTCCCCGAAGACGACGACCGCACCGTCATCAGGCCCAAGGGCCGTGCGATGCCTGACGGCCCAACGCAGCTGACAGCAGCACCCACCCCGCCGCATACCGGCCCCGCCGGCTGTTTACCGGTGGGTACCCAACTGGGTGAGTTTGAGATCACCGCTTTTGTGGCCGAAGGTGGTTTTGGCCTGGTCTACACCGCGCATGACCATTCGCTGCAGCGCACTGTGGCGCTGAAGGAATACATGCCATCGTCTTTGGCTTCACGGGGCGCCGGCACCCAGGTGCAGGTTAAGTCGGAACGCCACCGCGACACCTTCCAAGCAGGCCTGAAGAGTTTCATCAACGAAGCGCGGCTGTTGGCCAGTTTTGACCATCCCTCGCTGGTCAAGGTCTACCGTTTCTGGGAAGCCAATGGCACTGCGTACCTGGTGATGCCCTTTTTGCAGGGCGCCACACTGAAAGAGGTGTTGCGCCAGATGGGCACTGCGCCCGACGAGGCCTGGCTGCGCGGCGTGCTGGAGCCCCTGACTGAAGCCTTGCTGGTCATCCATGCGCAGCAGTGTTACCACCGCGACATCGCACCAGACAACGTCATGCTGCTGCACACCGGCCGCTGGTTGTTGCTGGACTTTGGCGCTGCGCGCCGTGTCATCGGCGACATGACACAAGCGCTGACCGTGATACTGAAACCGGGTTACGCGCCAGTGGAACAGTACGCCGAGGTTCCGGGCTTGAAGCAGGGCCCGTGGACCGATGTCTATGCGCTGGCTGCGGTGATCTACTTCGCCATCATGGGCAAAACGCCACCGCCATCGGTGGGGCGCTTGTTGAACGACACCTATGTGCCGTTGGTGCAAGCTGCTGCGGGCCGCTACAGCGCTGGGTTCCTGCTGGCCATCGACCAGGGGCTGGCGGTGCGGCCCGAAGACCGCACGGCCAGCATCGGTGAATTGCGCCGGCAGCTGGGCCTGGACAGCGCAGGCGCTGAACAGCCTTTGGCGCGCCCTGCCGTGCAGCCCACGGTCGCAGCACCCACGCCGGGCTCGAGCCCGCTCCCTGTCGCCCACGGGGCAGGCCCGGCAAGCGGCCCGGCAGCGCAAGGGGTGCCATCCAACAGCGCCAGTGCCGCCGCTGCTGCTGCGCCCCAGAGTTCGGGCCGGCGAAGCTTGGTGGCGGCCGCTGCTGTGGTGGGCTTGGCGGCACTCGGGTTTGCGGCCTATCGCTTCTTGGCACCGGCCCCCCAGGCGCCTGCAGCGGCAGCTGACGCCACCCCTTCTGTGCTAGCGGCCCCTGCAGCTTCTTCAGCTTCTTC
>JANNMQ010000621.1:0-15760 GCA_031398045.1 Rubrivivax sp. | reverse complement strand
AAAGAATCGGGCATGAAATGGAAGCAGGACTTCTTCGTCGGCTACAGCCCTGAGCGCATCAACCCGGGCGACAAGGAACACACGCTGACCAAGATCCTGAAGATCGTCAGCGGCGACACCCCCGAGACGCTGGACCAGGTGGCTGCCGTCTACGAACGCATCATCAAACCCGGGGTGCACCGCGCCAGCAGCATCAAGGCCGCCGAGGCCGCCAAGGTGATCGAAAACACGCAGCGCGACTTGAACATTGCACTGATGAACGAGCTGGCCATCATCTTCCACAAGATGGGCATCGACACCAACGAAGTGCTGGAAGCGGCCGGCACGAAGTGGAACTTCCTGAAGTTCAAGCCCGGCCTGGTGGGCGGCCACTGCATCGGCGTCGACCCCTATTACCTGACCCACAAGGCCGAGATGCTGGGCTACCACCCGCAAGTGATTCTGGCGGGTCGGCGCATCAACGACGGCATGGGCAAGTTCGTGGCCGAGCAAACCATCAAACACATGATTGCGGCGGGCAGCGCCATCAAAGGCGCCAAGGTCAATGTGCTGGGCCTGACCTTCAAGGAAAACTGTGGCGACCTGCGCAACAGCAAGGTGATCGACATCATCCATGAGCTGCAGAGCTACGGCATTGATGTGCATGTGACCGACCCGCAGGCTGAGGCCGAAGAGGCCCAGCATGAATATGGCGTACAGCTGCAAAGCTGGGACGATCTGCCCAAGGCTGACGCGATGGTGGCTGCGGTGGCGCACAACGAATACCTGGCGCTCCAGCCCAGTGACGTGGCAGGCAAGCTGGTAGCCGGTGGGCCCTTTATGGACGTGAAAGCCCTGTTCGATGCCAAGGGTTTGCAGGCGGCGGGCTTCAGCGTCTGGCGTTTGTGAAGCTGGCTGCTGGCTTTCGATGAACCCGAGCAGGCCCTGGTGGCTGTGGCTGTGTCTGAGGCACCGGCCTGATGCTTGCGGAAGGTGCTTGTGAATGACAACCGGGACACCCGGCCGCTGGTGCTGCACGTGGTGACGCGTTTCGACACCGGGGGCCTGGAAAATGGCGTTGTGAACCTGATCAACCACATGCCTGTGCAGGCCTACCGGCACGCCGTGTTGGCCTTGACACAGGTCACGGATTTCAGCCGCCGCGTGTGTGTGCCGGATGTGCAGTTCATGGCCTTGAACAAGGCGCCTGGGCCGGGCTTCAAACTGTTCCCTCGGGTTTGGCGCCTGGTGCGGCAACTGCGCCCGGCGGTGGTGCACACGCGCAACCTGGGGCCGCTGGAAATGCAGGTGGCTGTGGCCGCAGCCGGCAGTGCCGTGCGCGTGCATGGTGAACATGGCCGCGAGTTGAACGACTTGGATGGCAACAACCGCCAGCTGCAGCGCGTGCGCCGTTTGTATGCCCCTTTTGTGCACCGCTACGTGGCTTTGTCACGCGACCTGCAGAACTACTTGGTACACAAAGTGGGCATCCGGGCCGACCGCATCGACCAGATCTACAACG
The DNA here is from genome assembly GCA_031398045.1 of Rubrivivax sp. Lineage (GTDB taxonomy): Bacteria > Pseudomonadota > Gammaproteobacteria > Burkholderiales > Burkholderiaceae_C > Rubrivivax. Next base: position 14,259 of record JANNMQ010000621.1, on the reverse strand, counting down.
GTGTCGACGCCCAGCGCTTCAGTCCCCTGGTGGGCCAACCGGGGCCTATCGACGGCTGGAACTCGAACACGCCGCAGCCTTGGATTGTTGGCACCGTGGGACGTATGCAGGGCGTTAAAGACCAGACGCTGTTGGCGCATGCTTTTGCGCGTGCCTTGGCCCTGAGACCTGAATTGAAGGACTGCTGGCGCTTGGTGATGGTGGGCGATGGCCCGCTGCGTGCCGTGGTGCAGGATGTTCTGGCACAAGCCGGCTTGCAAGCCCTGGCCTGGCTGCCTGGTGGGCGCAATGACGTGCCGCAGATCATGCAGCGCATGCACTGTTTTGTCCTGCCGTCGCTGGCCGAAGGCATCTCCAACACCATTCTGGAAGCCATGGCCTGTGGGCTGCCGGTGGTGGCCACCGACGTGGGTGGTAACGCCGAACTGGTGCGGGCTGGCCAGACGGGCCTGCTGGTGGCTGCAGGCGATGTGGACGGCATGGCGCGGGCCCTGTTGCAGATGCATGACGCGCCGCAACGCCAGCGGGCCATGGGCGCAGAGGGCCGGCGAGATGTTGAGCGCCGGTTCAGCATGCCGGCCATGGTAGGCGCCTACCAGGCGCTGTACGACCGAGAACTTGACAAAAATCAGGCCCGCGTCGGCCTGGCAACCAGGAAGCCCTGACCGCCATGTGTGGAATCACCGGTATCTTCGACACGCGCGGCGCGCGTGATGTGCAGCGCAACACCTTGCACCGCATGAACGAGTCGCAGACCCACCGCGGCCCTGACGAAGGCAGCCTGCACCTGGAGCCCGGTGTGGGCCTGGGCCACCGCCGCTTGTCCATCATCGACGTCGCCACGGGGCAGCAGCCACTGTTCAACGAAGACAACTCGGTGGTGGTGGTCTTCAACGGTGAGATCTACAACTACCAGGACCTGATACCCGAGTTGCAGGCGTTGGGCCATGTGTTCCACACCAAGAGCGACACCGAATGCATCGTTCACGCCTGGGAGAGCTGGGGCGAAGCCTGTGTGCTGCGTTTCCGCGGCATGTTCGCCTTTGCACTGTGGGACCGCAACAAACAGACGTTTTTCCTGGCGCGCGACCGGATGGGTGTGAAGCCCATGTACTACGCAATGCTGGACGACGGCACGCTGCTGTTTGGGTCGGAACTGAAGTCACTGCTGGCCTACGACCACCACGGCAACTGCCTGAAACGGGAGATCGACCCCTGTGCGGTGGAAGAGTACTTTGCGCTGGGCTATGTGCCCGAGCCGCGCACCATCTTCAAGCAGGCCAAGAAACTGCCACCGGCACACACGCTGGTCATGCGCCGCGGCCAGGCGCTGCCCGAACCCCGTGAATACTGGGACGTGCGCTTCACCTGCGACAACAAGATCAGCGAAGCCGACGCCGAAGAAGAACTGATGCACCGGCTGCGTGAATCGGTGCGGCTGCGCATGATCTCGGAAGTGCCGCTGGGTGCCTTCCTGTCAGGCGGTGTGGACTCCAGTGCAGTGGTGGCGGCCATGGCCGGCCTGTCAAGTGAGCCCGTCACCACCTGTTCCATCGCTTTTGATGACCCGCAGTACAACGAGTCCGAATTTGCCAAGATGGTGGCCGACCGCTACCACACGCGCCATCGGGCGGAAACGGTGGGCAGCGATGACTTCGACCTCATCGACACCCTGGCCGCGCTGTACGACGAGCCCTACGCCGACAGCTCCGCGATTCCCACCTACCGCGTCTGCCAGCTGGCGCGCCGCCATGTCACGGTGGCGCTGTCGGGCGATGGCGGCGACGAGACCTTTGGTGGCTACCGCCGCTACCGCATGCACATGATGGAAGAACGCATGCGCACGGCGTTGCCGCAATCGGTGCGCGGGCCCCTGTTCGGCCTGCTCGGCCGCGTCTATCCGAAAGCCGATTGGGCGCCGAAAGTGTTGCGCGCCAAAACCACCTTTGAGGGCATGGCGCGCGATTCGGTGCAGGCCTATTTCCACACCATGGGTTTTGTGCGCGACCCCATCCGCAGCGAACTCTTCAGTGCCGGCTTCATGAAACAGCTGGCGGGCTACAAGGCTGAAGAGGTGTTTCGCCGCCACGCCGCACGGGCAGGTACCGACGACCCGCTGGCCCTCATCCAGTACATCGACACCCACACCTACCTGGTGGGCGACATCAACACCAAGGTCGACCGTGCCAGCATGGCGCACTCGCTGGAAGTGCGTGAACCGCTGATGGACCACCCGCTGGTGGAGTGGGTGGCCACGCTGCCATCCGACCTGAAGCTGCGTGGCACCACCGGCAAGTACCTGTTCAAGAAGGCGCACGAGCCGCATCTGCCCCATGATGTGTTGTACCGGCCGAAGATGGGTTTCTCGGTGCCCCTTGCGCGATGGCTGCGTGGCCCTTTGCGACAGCGCGTGCGTGATGCTTTGCTGGGCGGCGCCATGCTGGAAAGCGGCATGTTCAATCCGCAGACCATGCGCGCGCTTGTTGAACAGCATGAGAGCGGCCAACGGGACTTCAGCACACCCATCTGGACCATGTTGATGTTCGAGGCGTTTTTGCGCCACGCGATGATGCCGGCACGCATGGCGCACGCGGCCTGAAAGCGATGGCGACGTTTCGGCTCTGCGGCCAGCCCGCCATGATCAATTGCCGATTGCGGCAAGAAGCCTGCGCAGTTCATGACGATAGTGTTGGACACCCCCACACGGGAGGGACCTATGCAGTGTGAATGGACGTACGCTCCTTACACTCGTTCAACGGGTACGAAAGGGTTTGCGTTATGGCCAACGATTCAACTTCAAGCAAGTTTGATCACACTTCCGATGAGCGTTTCACGCGCGACTACGAAGAAAAGAGCGCGTCAGCGCGGAACAGGGCGCGGTTTGCGCGCATACGCGACAAAGTGTTGTCGCAGTTGGTCCGCAAAAACTTGCCGACTCAGAATCTTAGGGTGCTGGACATCGGCTGCAACGCCGGCATGCTGTCCGCCCTGTGGGCCGAGGCGGGGCACCGGGTCACTGGGCTGGATGTCAACGAACCGTTGTTGCTTATTGCACGCGGCCGAGCAGCCGCTGCCGGTTTGTCGATCCAGTTCGACCTGGGCTCGGCCACCCAACTGCCCTACGCCGACGGGACGGTGGACGTATGCCTGATGCTCGAACTGTTGGAGCATGTGCAGGACTGGCAGAGCTGCCTGAACGAGGCCGTCAGGGTATTGGCGCCCGGTGGCGTGCTGTACTTCAGTACCACCAACGCGCTGTGCCCGTCTCAGCAGGAATTCAACCTGCCCATGTACAGCTGGTACCCGGGACCGTTGAAGCGCCACTACGAAAGACTGTCGTTGACCACAAAACCGGAGCTCGCCAACTTTGCGCGCTATCCCGCGGTGCACTGGTTCACGTTTTATGGTCTGCGGCGTTATCTCGTCCAGCGTTCGATGCATTGTTTGGACCGCTTCGATCTGATCGAAACTGCGGGCCGCGGGCCGTGGGCACGGGTGTTCCTGGCGGCATTGCGTCGGAGCGCAGTCTTGCGATGGTTCGGTCATGTGCTCACACCCGGAACAGCCGTGATGGCTTTCAAGCTCAAGTCCGGGGCGGGATCAGTGGGCTGATCGGCCTGCGGTTGCAGGGAGAGCCCGTCTCCCTGCGCGCAGCGGTGGTGTGCGGGTCTTGAGAACCCTCCTCTTCTCCACGCTGTACCCCAGCAGCGTACGGCCTGTGCACGGCGTGTTTGTCGAGACCCGGCTGCGTGAGTTGCTGACCACGGGCGGTGTCGCCACCAAGGTTGTCGCCCCCGTGCCCTGGTTTCCCGTGGCCGACGCGCGGCACGGCAAATATGCGGCCATGGCGGCCACGCCCCGGCGCGAGACACACAACGGCATCGACGTGCTGCACCCGCGTTATGTGGTAATCCCCAAAGTGGGTATGAATGTGACGCCGTTTTTTCTGGCGCTGTCGGCGCGTTCTGCGCTGAAGCAGTTGCAGTGCGAAGGCTTTGATTTCGACGTCATCGACGCGCACTATTACTATCCCGACGGGGTGGCCGCAGCGCTGCTGGGTGCCTGGTTCAACAAGCCCGTGGTCATCACGGCCAGGGGCACCGATGTCAACCTGATTCCCGACTATCGAATTCCGCGTGTGTTGATCCGCTGGGCATCGTCGCAAGCTCGCGCATCCATTGGCGTGTCGGCCGCCCTGGTGGAACGTATGCGCAGCCTGGGCATGCAAAGTGACCGCCTGCATGTCATGCGCAACGGGGTTGACACCCAGCGCTTCCAGATCCAGCCGCAAACCCTGGCCCGGCAGACTTTGGGCCTGCAGGGATCGCCGTTGCTGCTGACGGTGGGCAACCTGCATGAACACAAAGGGCAGCGGCTGGCCGTGCAGGCGCTGGCGTTGGTGCGGCAGCGTCATCCACAAGCCCGGCTGCTGGTGGTGGGTGACGGCCCGGACCGCGCAGCGCTGGCGCAAGCAGCGGCCCGGCTGGGCGTCAGCGACGCGGTGCAGCTGGTGGGTGCGGTGGCCAACACGGACTTGTCAAGCTGGTACAGCGCTGCCGATGTGCTGCTGCTGGCCAGCAGCCGCGAAGGCTGGCCCAACGTGCTGCTGGAATCGATGGCCTGCGGCACGCCCGTGGTGGCCACACGGGTGGGAGGCGTGCCCGAGATCGTGCAGACGCCACTCGTCGGCCGCGTGGTGCCTGAGCGGACGGCGGAGGCTTTTTCGCAGGCTGTGCTGGACTTGCTGGCCCAGTGCTGCGGCGACCAAAACCAGCAGGCGGCCCTACGTTTGCAGGTGCGCCAGTACGCACAAGGCTTCAGCTGGGACCGCACCAGCGAAGACCAGCTCAAACTCTTCAATGCCCTGGCCGCTGCCGGTAACGGAGCCGCTGCATGAACATCCTGTACCTCTGCCACCGCTTTCCCTTTCCGCCCAAGCGCGGCGGCAAGATCCGGCCCTTCAACATGATCCGCCACTTGTCGGCGGCGGGCCATCATGTGCACGTGGCTTCGCTGGCACGCACGCCACAAGAGGCTGAAGAGGGCCGCGGCATAACACCCCACTGTGCTGGTTTTGATGTGTCGGTCGTCAGCGAGCCGGTGCAATGGGCGCGCATGGTGGTGCGGCTGCCGATGACCACGCCCTCGTCGATGGGCTATTTCTACTCGAGGGAGCTGGCAGGCAAGGTGCGTCAATTGCTGGGCTCCAAACGCTGGGACCTGATCTTTGTGCACTGCTCTTCGGTGGCGCAGTACGTCGAGCATGTGCAGGGCACGCCGAAGATCCTGGACTTTGGCGACATGGACTCGCAGAAGTGGCTGGAGTACGCGCACTACAAACCCTGGCCGCTGTCGATGGGCTATCACTTTGAAGGCCGCAAGATGTTGGCCGCAGAAAAGCGCCTGGCGCGTCGTTTTGACCTCTGTACGGCTACCACGCGGGCCGAATGGCAAACGCTGGAAGATTACGGCACGGGTGCACAGACCGACTGGTTTCCGAACGGTGTGGACGCCGACTACTTCAGCCCCACCGACGGCCATTACGACGCCGACACCATCAGCTTCATCGGCCGCATGGACTACTACCCCAACCAGGAATGCATGGCGCGTTTCTGCAAGGAAGTCTGGCCCTTGCTGAAAGGCCGCCGCGCGGGCATGAAGTTGCTGATCGTTGGTGCAGACCCCTCGCCCGAGATGCGTGCGCTGGGGTCATTGCCCGGCGTCACGGTCACCGGATCGGTGCCCGATGTGCGCCCCTACATCCGCAGCTCGGCCTTGATGGTGGCGCCCTTGGCCATCGCGCGCGGCACCCAGAACAAGATACTTGAAGCCATGGGCATGGGCGTTCCTGTGGTCACGGGTGCCGCCGCCGCTGGCGGCGTGGATGCCGAAGCGCAACAGCACTTGTTGGTGGCCGACCAGCCACAGGCGGTGGCCGAAGCCGTGCTGCGCATCGTTGAAAACCCAGCTGAACGAGCCCGACTTGCCCAGTCTGGCCGTGACAGGATGCTCAGCCACCATGCGTGGCCGCGCTCGATGCAGCGTCTGGACGGCATCATTGAACGTTGTGTGTCGGGCCATGCCCGGCGCCATTCTTCTTCTCAGAAAAGCAGCGTATGAAGATCAGCATTTTTGGCCTCGGTTATGTGGGTGCCGTGTCCCTGGCCTGCCTGTCGCGCGACGGCCACCAGGTCATCGGCGTCGACATCGACCGCTCCAAACTTGAACTCATTGCCAGCGGCAAGACGCCGGTGGTCGAAGAGGGCATGGTCGAGTTGATGCAGCAGGTGGCTACCAGCGGCCGTGTCAGCGTCACCACTGACAGTGAACAGGCGGTGCTGGACAGCGAGCTGTCGCTGGTGTGCGTGGGCACACCGTCGGCGTCCAATGGCAGCCAAGACCAAGGCGCTATCCTGGCGCTGGCGGCGTCCATGGGCCGTGCGCTGCGCAAGAAGTCCACACCGCACGTCGTGGTGTTCCGTTCGACGCTGGTGCCAGGCACGGTGGAAGACACGCTGCGCCCGATCATCGAAGCAGCTTCGGGCAAGAAGGACGGTGTGGACTTCCACCTGTGTTTCCAGCCCGAATTCCTGCGCGAAGGTTCGTCGATCCGCGATTACGACAAACCGCCGTTCACCATCCTGGGCGCCAACCATGCCTACGCAGCCGACCGCCTGCGCGAACTGTTTGGCCACCTGCCGTGCAAGTTTTTGCAGACCTCGGTGCGCAGCGCCGAAATGATGAAGTACTGCTGCAACAACTTCCACGCGTTGAAGATCACTTTTGCCAATGAAACGGCACGCCTGTGTGGTGCGCTGGGTGTTGATCCCTTTGAAGTGATGGACTTGGTGTGCCAGGACACGCAGCTCAACATCTCGCGCGCCTACCTGCGCCCGGGTTTTGCGTTTGGGGGCTCCTGCCTGCCCAAAGTCCTGCGCGCCACCAGCTACCTGGCCAAGCTGCACGATATCGAGGTGCCCATGCTGTCCAGCATCCTCGAATCGAACCAGGCCCATCTGGCCCAGGCCGCCAAAAAAGTGCTGGTCAGTGGCAAGAAGCGCATCGGCTTCATCGGCCTGAGCTTCAAGAGCGGCACCGACGACCTGCGTGAAAGCCCGCTGGTGACGCTGGCCGAGCAGCTGATCGGCAAGGGCCTTCAGCTCAGCATCTACGACCCCGATGTGCACCTGTCGCAACTGCTGGGCGCTAACCGGCGCTATATCGAGCAGCACCTGCCGCACATTGGTCAACTGGTGCGTGCCGACATCGACGCCGTGATCAAAGAAAGTGAGCTGCTGGTGGTGGCCTTGGGTGACCAAACCGTCACTGAAGCGTTGCAGCGTTGCTTGCGCGCCGACCAGCAGGTGCTGGACCTGACGCGCTTGTCCAATGCCGGCGAGCTGCCGGCGCAGGTGCAGGGCCTCAACTGGTAACCTGCGCTGGTAACCTGCGCCGCTTTCATTCGCTAGACCCGAGCTCCGTTCATGCGCGACATCCTGCTGGCACTCTTCATCGCAGCGCTGCTGCCGATGGCCTTCAAGCGCCCCTGGGTGGGCGCTTTGATGTTTGCCTGGGTGTCGATCATGAACCCGCACAAGCTGGCATGGGGTTTTGCGCACAACTTCCCGTGGGCGCAGCTGATCGCCATGGTGACGTTGGTGGGTTTTATCTTTGCGCACAAAGAGCGCAAGGCGTTTCCGCTGACCGGCCTGACGGTGGTCTACATGCTGTTGATGCTGTGGATGACGGTGACATCGTTTTTCGCGCTGGGCATACCCGAATGGGTGCAAAGCCGGTGGATTTTCGTCATGAAGATCCATGTGATGGTGCTCGTCACGCTGATGCTGATTCGGGACCGTAAACAGATCGAATTGCTGGTCTGGGTGGTGGTGGCGTCGGTGGCATTTTTTGGCGTCAAGGGTGGCCTGTTCACCATCGTTACCGGTGGCGGCGGTCGGGTGTGGGGGCCGCCCGGCGGCATGATCGAAGACAACAACGCACTCGCCGTGGCCTTGGTGATGATGTTGCCGTTGATGTTTTACCTGCTGCTGACCACCCGCCGGCGTGTGGTGAAGCTGGGTCTGGGTGTGGGCCTGGTGTTGATGGCCTTTGCAGTGCTGGGCACGCAGTCGCGCGGCGCGCTGGTGGCGCTGCTGGCGATGGGTGCGATGCTGGGCCTGAAGAGCAAACACCCGATACGTGCCAGCCTCATCATCGCATTCGCCGTGCTGGTGGGTGTGGGCTTCATGCCCGACAGCTGGAGCAACCGCATGGACACCATCAAGTCCTACCAGACTGACAGTTCGGCCATGACCCGTATCTACACCTGGATCACTTTGTGGAACCTGAGCCTGGACCGGCCCTTCGTAGGCGGTGGCTTCGGTACCGATACTTTGAACATCTTCCGTCGTTATGCGCCTACCGAGGCGCCGTTCAACGTCTACACGGGCACGGTATGGGTGTCGCACAGCATTTATCTGCAAGCGCTGGGTGAACATGGTTTCCCGGGGCTGCTGCTGTATCTGCTGTTGGGTTTCATGACCTGGAGAATGGCCACCCGCATCATCAAGCAGACGCAAAAGGACCCTGAGTTCAGTAATTGGGCGCCTGCGTTGATGCGCATGAGCCAGGTCAGCCTGATAGGCTTTGCCAGCGGCGGAGCGTTTCTTTCTCTCATGCATTTGGATGTTATTTTTTACATCATGACCATCATCGTTGTCACCGATGCAACGGTGCGTGAGGCGCAGAAGGCGCGGCTAAAGCAGCTGCCAGCCTCGGCTGCAGCCGTGCCGCAGACGGCTTCGCCCGCGGGGGCTGCGCCCAGCGCCCCGTGGCCTGGCATTCGAACGTGAGCGCGGGTCATCAGCTGCTGGCCCAGGCCGCCCGGGCCTGGGCGGGCGCGGCGGCATTCCGACACGGCCCGCGGCTGAGCATCCTGATTTTTCACCGTGTTTTGCCTTCACCCGACCCCTTGTTTCCAAGCGAGGTGGATGCAGCGCGCTTTGACCGCATCATGGCCACGGTGGCCAAGGCCTTCACGGTGCTGCCGTTGGCAGAAGCGGTGCGGCTATTGGGTCAGTCGCACTTGCCCGAACGAGCGCTGGCCATCACGTTCGACGATGGATATGCAGACAACCAAGAAATTGCCTTGCCCATCCTGCAACGGCATGGGCTGCCTGCGACCTTTTTTGTGGCCACGGGCTTTCTGGACGGTGGCCGCATGTGGAACGACACGGTCATCGAGTGCATCAGGCACACCCGCTGTGCCTCCATCGATGTTGAAGAATTGGGCGTCACTGCTTTGCCCACGGACAGTGTGGTGCAACGCAGGGCGGCCATTGCCCAGCTGATTCCCCTTATCAAGTACAAAGACTTGGCAGCGCGTGAATCGGCTTTGTGGGCTTTACACCGGGCCTGTGGCAAGCCGGCGTTGTCCAATGCCTTGATGATGCGCAGTGCACAGGTGCGGTCCCTGCATGCCGCGGGCATGGAAATTGGCGCGCACACGGTCAACCACCCGATACTGACCGCATTGCCCGACCGCGAGGCCCGACGCGAACTGCAGCTGGGCCGCGACGCACTGGAGCAACTGACGCAGGCCCCGGTGCTGACCCTGGCTTACCCCAACGGTCGGCCAGGCACTGACTACGACCGCCGGCATGTGGACATCGCGCGTGAGCTGGGTTTCCTTCAGGCCGTGACCACGTCGGTGGGTGTGGCCAGCGCGGGTGATGATGTCTACCAACTACCGCGCTTCACACCCTGGGATACCGCACTGCCGAAGTGGACCTTGCGTTTGCTGTTGAACGAGCGCAATGCGCGTTTCAAAGTGGCCGAAGCGCCCGCACTGCAAGGGGGCTGAAGCCGCGGCCGGGTGCGCCAGGTCAGCCCTGCACCGTGGCAGAGGCGGCTGGCGCCAGCACAAAATATGACGTGAGCGTGGCCAATTGTGGTGCCGACATGGCCGCAAAGTGGGGCTGCAGGTGGGGCTTCAAGCCTGCCACGGCGCGTTCGGTAGGGCCGTGCACTTGGCCGTGTTCGTAGATGATCTTGAACCCGGCGCGTGCAAACAGTGCCGCGTACTCGTGGTGTCGCAATCGGTTCTCGCCTCCCCGCATCCAGCGGTTGACTTGCTGGTGCTGTTTGTCCTCCCAGATCAAGAAGTTGAGGCGCGAAAGTGATTTGTCCCGGTGCTCCATGTGGTCAGAGTTGTCCACCACGTGCAACATCAACCCATCGGGTTTCATTTTCGGCAGCAAGGTGCTGAACAGGCCCACCAGGTCATCAGGCGGTATGTGTTCAAGCACCGTGCGCGACACCACATAGTCCAGGCTGCCGTTTGGCACATCGTCGGGTTTCATGGGTGCCAAGTAGGTGATGGGCAAGTCGGCGAGTTTGTTGACCGCCTTGGTGCGCCCGGCCCACGAAGGCTCGCTGCGTAAAAAGTCCAGCGTGGCCTTGAATGTCACGTCGTCCATATGGGGTGTGAGATCGGTCATGAAGACCTTGCGCGCACCTTCCAGGCTCATCAGGATGGGAATCGTCGGGAACCAGCCCGACCCGATCTCCAGGGCCACCGCGTCCTTCAACGACCGCTGCTCGCGCTGCAAGGCCTGTTTCATCCATTCAAAGGCATCGAGTGTGCCCTTCAGGTTGGATACCGAAGGTGCATAGCCAAAGGCTTGGCGTTTGATGCGGCGCAGGGTGTCCCCCATGGGAACGCGCGCCGAAACGCCTCGCCACAATACCCTGGTACGCCATCCCATCGGTGCAACTCCTGTGGCCGCAGTCTGCGCTCGCCGCTTGCCTTATGCGTGGTGCGGCGCGAGCAATTGGGTGCCGGCCTCGGTGACGCGGCGCGCGTTACCGGTCCAGTGAAAATTACGCAGGTTCAATGTGGCTTTCGCCCCTTCGCCCAGCCGAACCCTGAGCGCCGCGTCGCCAACCAGACTCTCAATCTTTTGGATCATGTCTGCCACGTCACCGGGGCGGAACAACAAAGCATCTTCCCCGTCGCGCAGCAACTCATGGTGGTTGGGCTGATCAGGCGCCACGATGGCCTTGCCCAGCGCCATGTATTCAAACAGACACAGCGGGGAGATGTAGGGCAACAGGTTGCTCTGCAGTGCAATGTCAAAGGCCATGGCCGTCACAGGCACCTGGTCGCGGCTGACCACGCCCGTAAATACCAAGCTGTCTGCAATGCCCAGCCGGCGGGCTTGTTCTTCCAGCGCTGCACGGGCCGGCCCGTCACCCACCACCATCAGCACCGGGCGGTTGCTCGCTGGTGCGCTTGCCAACCAGTCCAGCACCAGGTCCAGGCGGTCCCAGGCCCTTACAAATCCTATGAAGCCGACAACCGTTCGGGCGTGAATGCCGTAGCGCTGTTTGATCTGCTCTTGAGACGGCAAACCTAAAAAATGCGCCGGGTTGATGGCATTGGGCACCACCACCATGCGTTCATCCGGCACGCCCATTTCGGCCAGCGTGCGGCCCAACACGGCCGATACTGGAAACACCCGGTCAGCCCGCGTGATCGTGTACTGCTCAATCCAGCGTGCCAGTCGTGCCAGCTTCAGGCCGTCGTGCAACTTGCGCTGCACCGCGTAGGGTGAATTTACCTCCAGCAGCAAAGGCACCCGCGACTGCCGGCTGGCCCAGATGCCGGCTGGTTGGTACAAGGCATAACGCTCGTAAATAACGTCAGGCTGAAACTGCTTGATGGCCCTTTGCAGCCGCCGGTAGACCACCAGCGAGTAAGCCAGCTCGGCAACTTCGTACAACGCCGCAGGCAACATGGATTTCAAACGGCCCACCCAACCCGCACTGCCGCCGCCCCCGCCGTCACTGTCCAGCACGGCGGGCCCGACCAGCAGCACTTCATGGCCCAAGGCACGCATTGCATGCACCATCTCTTCAATGTGGGTGAACTGACCGTCCTTGGAGGCGATGCGGTGGTGATAAAGAATCTTCATGGGCAACCAGACCGAATCACGGTGACGTCAGCACCGGGCTTGCAGATGCTGCGCACGGTGTCCAGGGGTAAAACAGGTTTCAAACTCTCGGGCGCATTGCAGTCCACCAGGCGTCGACAGACAAGCTGTCGGCACCTCGGGCGGCCGGAACTCGCAACACCACCCATTCAGCGGCAAAGGGCCCGCAGGGGACTGGGCTGCTTTTCACGTGGCGGGCGGATCATAAACGCCCATCCCGGCGCCTCGGCGCGTGGACTTCGCGCCGATCACCCGGTGGGGTGCTTCAGTGTTTGGCCACTTTTCCGGCCTTCATGATGTCTTCATCGGCCCGATGTAGCTGGTGCCGTAGACAAGGCCGGTGTAGAAGCTGGTGCGGTCAAAGGTGGCCAGGGTTTTACCGCCATGAAACCAGTTTAACCACAGCCCACGCACGCCCAGTTCGCGGCAGGGGCGCAGGTTGTTGGGTTGGTAGGGGAAGGTGGCCACGGGGCCGCTGCGAAACACCATGCCGGTGCGGTTGTAGACCAGGCGGCCATCGATCCACGTGCGCAATTCACCATCGGGCACGAAGCCCGGCGAGCTGTTCAAAAGGGTGTTCAGCTTCAGCTCGGTTTCAATGCAGTACCAATTCCCTGCGTACAGGATGCCGCCCAGGCCACCGCGCTGGCCCCAGCGCTCTTGCTGGGGCGTGCCATCCTGGCCGCCATAGTTGTGGCCCGCGGGGTTCTGGTAGTAGTAGTCAAACAGGTGGTGGCCCACGGCCCAGCCCCCTTCTTCGGGTCCGCCTTGTTCTGCATCGCAGTCGTACCAAGCGCCTCGCATCTGCCAGCCGTAGGGGCCGCCCGATGTTCCACTGACGCCGCCCCAACTGGTGGAGTGGTCGGCGCCAATGCCGAACTTGCCGGCCTGGGTGGTCCATTCGGTGCGCCCGGCCGACTGGTAGACATGTTTTCGGCTGGCTTTGGTGGCTTGATAGGGCCCGCCCAATCTGAAGTAGTAGCGCACGAAGATGCGACCCAGCCGACCAAACAAGGTCTCGGGCAGGAAGATCATGGCGTTGCCCGCCGTGGAGCCAGAAACGCCCACCACGGACCCGTCGGTGACGTTCGGTGCTGCCGGCATGCGGATGCGCATCGCACCCAGGCCGGTTGCCAGTGGGCTGAAGCCTTCACCGCGATAACTGGATGGCACCAACGACCAGTCATTGCTGGTGTTGATCCACTTGCCCAGCCCTCGGTGCGGCAGCCTGTTCAGGTCTTGGCTGCCGGTGCCGTAGATGGCCGGGTCAAAGTTGGACTCTGCGTTGTAGTTCACGGCATCAGGCAGCACGAAGTCGGTCCAAGCGCTGCCGTCGAGGTAGCGGTGTGCGCCAATCACGCCGGTCTGACTGGTGATGCCCGCGTCCAGCACGCCAGCGGTTTGTGCCACGCCCGTGCGCACGGGGTCCACATTCTGTGGCGGGTCGAGCAAATAGCCGTCGATCTTGGGGTTGTTGCCGCTCCAGTGCTCGGTGACCACAAAGCTCAGGGTTGCCGAACTTACTTCGGCCGTCGGTTGTTCGAATTCAACAAAGGCCGGCAGCGGATGCTGTTCGGTGGTGGTTAGCGGGCTGAATGAACTGGATGAATTGGTGGCGATCACGCGGCACTGCAAGGTGGCACGTTGCCCGTTTCTGTACACCACGTCGATCGACGGTGCAGCATGTTGGGGGTGAAACTTGCCCGCCACCGTGCGTGCAGCGTTGACGGCGCTCAGCAAAAAGGCGCACCAGCGCCTGGCGGTGTAGCAGTGAGTGACGGCGGCCGTCGCGTCAACCGAATAACTGCGCACCAGTGCGGCTCCGACACCCACCACCGGCGCTGAGAACCAGGGCAGCGGTCCGTGCCGCACTTGGTTGGCGTCTATCCAGTCGCCACCAGGCCGTGTCCAGAGCCAGGCGGTTTGAAAGCTCACGTACTGGTAGGTGGGGCCAAACACGTCGTGCGGATAGTCGTACCCGTCGTTCAGGCGTTTGGGCAGCACCCCTTGCGAGACCGACTGAAACAGATGGGGTTGCGAAGAGCGGTACTTGCTGGCGGCAATCAGCGACACCGCCGGTGGTGCGGGAGCGGGCGCAGGCGCAGGCGCAGGCGCAGGTGCAGGTGCAGGTGCAGGTGCAGGTGCAGGTGCAGGTGCAGGCGTTGGTGCAGGTGCAGGTGCAGGTGCAGGTGCAGGTGCAGGTGCAGGTGCAGGTGCAGGTGCAGGTGCAGGTGCAGGTACAGGCGCAGGTGCTGGTGCAGGCGCC
>JANNMQ010000696.1:0-1548 GCA_031398045.1 Rubrivivax sp. | reverse complement strand
CAGCAGCATCTGGGCAAAGACCTGCTCTGGCAGCGCAGCCCCGACGACCAAGCCGCCGCCGCAGCACGCGTTCAGGGCTTGCTGGCACAGCCACTGACGGCCGACAGCGCGGTGCAACTGGCGCTGCTGAACAACCGCGGGCTGCAGTCCCGGTTTGCCGAACTGGGCATTGCCGAGGCCGACTGGGTGCAGGCCAGCCGCCTGCCCAACCCGGGCTTCAGCTTCGGCCGCACGCGCAAAGGCGACGAGCGCGAAATCGAACGCGGCCTGCACATCAACCTGGCGCGCTTGCTGGCCTGGCCGCTGTTGCAACCGCTGCAGCAGCGGCAGTGGGACCGCACACGCGGCGCGGTGGCAGCCGACATGCTGGCGCTGGCCGCCGAGACGCGCCGCGCCTGGATTCAGGCCGTGGCCGCGGAAGAAACGGCGCGCTACCGCCAACAGGTGATGGAAACCGCCGAGGCTGGCGCCGAACTGGCGCGCCGCATGGCGCAGGCCGGCAACTTCAACCGCCTGCAACAGGTGCGTGAACAAAGCTTCTACGCCGAAGCCGCGTTGAACCACGCCCGCGCACAAGGCCAGCTTTTGGCCACCCGCGAAACGCTGACCCGGCTGCTGGGCCTGTGGGGCACCCAGGCCACCGGCAGCGCCGCCTACCGGCTGCCCAGCCGGCTGCCCGACCTGCCCGAACAAGCCGCCGAACGCCCCGACATCGAGCGCCATGCGATGGCGCAACGGCTGGACGTGCAAGGCGCGCGTCTGGCCACGGAAGTGACCGCACGCAACCTGGGCCTGACACGCACCACACGCTTCATCAACGTGTTGGAACTGGGTTTGATGCGCAACAGCAGCAATGAAGCGCCGGTGCTGACAGGCTGGGAAGTCAGCTTCGAGTTGCCGTTGTTCGACTGGGGCGGTGCCCGTGTGGCGCGTGCCGAGAGCGTCTACATGCAATCCCTGCACGCTGCCGCCCACACCGCCATCAACGCGCGCAGCGAAGTGCGCCAGGCCTACGGTGCCTACCGCCTGGCCTGGGACGTGGCGCGCCATCACCGCCAGGAACTGGTGCCGCTGGCACAAGCCATGTCGGAAGAAAACCTGCTGCGCTACAACGGCATGCTGATCGGCGTGTTTGAACTCTTGGCTGACACACGGGCGCAGATCAGCACCGTGAACGCTGCCATCGAGGCGCTGCGCGACTACTGGCTGGCGCAGGCCGACCTGGAAACGGCGCTGGTCGGCAAACCCAGTCTGCTGTCGATGTCTGCATCCCCTGAAGCGGCAGCCCCAGCCGGCGGCGCCGCGCATTGAACCCGAGAACACCGCAATGACCCACCCCACCCCACCCAGCAACACACCGCGCCACATTCTTGCCCCTGCCGGCACCCTTATTATCTTCAATACGGATGTGTTTCACCGCGGCAGCTATTTGCAGTCGGGCTACGAGCGAAAAATCATGAGGGGCCACACTGCACCTGGGCTTCGGGGGCTGAAATCAGGTGCTCGTCTTACCCCGAACTCGCGGCACTGGAGCCGCGCGGAAAATTG
>JANNMQ010000605.1:0-2179 GCA_031398045.1 Rubrivivax sp. | reverse complement strand
CTCCTGCACCTGGTAGGGGTTGGTGGTGTCGTAGACGCGCACGCCGGCATTGAAGAAGGTGCCAATGAACAGCGTTTCAGAACGGAATGAACAGGGCAGCGGCAGATTTTCGTGCAGGTTGTGCGCGCCGAAGCGGCCGCCACGTTTGGCGAATGTGTCGTAAGGCGGCGCGGGAAAGGTGCTGATGGGCACCGGGTTGGCGTCAGACCGTGCGTCCACCACCCACACCAGCTTGGGCCAATCGGCGCCGTCGTCTTTCACACATTCGTCAGCAACGATCCACAACCTACGTTCAAACAGCGGCAGCACGGTGTGTGTGAAGCCGTTGAAAGGTGGTGAATGGTTCCACTGCGAAGCCACCTTGATGTCAGACGGGTTCGAGATGTCCAGCACCACCGCGCCGCCATCGATATAGCCCACATAGGCACGGTCTGGCCGTTCAGGAAACACATTCGTGTTGTGGGCGCGAAAGCCGGTGTCAAAGATGCCCGGCAGGCGCGCCGGCGGCGGTGCGCTGTCGCCCACGCGTGTGCCGGGGTACCACCAGCGGCCGGTCTCGCGCGGTTGGCTCAAGTTGCTGATATCGACGATGCGGTAGATCTGGTCGTCTTTGGGGTCGTGCGGCTGGAAGTCGGGCGCGCCCGCGGCCATGTGCACCGTTTTGCCGTCGACAAACCACACCGCGTGCACACCGCGTGAGTACGGCCCTGAACAATCGAAGTGCGAGACCAGGCGTGGAGCTTCGGGCCTGCTGATGTCGTAGATGTCGAAGCCGGCCGGCTTGGCGCCCAGCTCTTTAACCTGCTTGGCCACCACCATCGTGTTGCCCACCACATCCAGCGAGTTGGAGCGCAGCTTCATGTGCGGCAGCTCGGTCTGCACGATGACGCGTGGGTTTTTCGGGTCGCTGACATCGACGCCAGTGAAGTTTTTTGGCGCCGATTCATGCGCCATCCACAGGATGCGCCGGCCGTCGTCGGCCAGCTGCAGGGCGATGCCTTCGCCCATGCCGCCAAAGCCCTGCAGTTCGTGGTGCGACAGCAGTTTCATGTTGTGCGCCATGGGCTGGTCGGCGCGGGCGCGGGGGGTTGTGAATGCAGTGTTCATGGCAGTGCGGGCTCGTTGGGTCCGGCCTCAATCGGCCTTGATGTTGTTGTCTTTGACAAGCTTGGCATACCGCGCCGACTCTTGCTGCACATAACTGCTGAACTGTGCTGGCGACATGCCATCGGGCTCGGCGCCTTCCTTGGAAAAACGTTCGATCGTTTCCGGGTTCTTCAGCGCCTTCAGCGTTTCCTGGTACAGCTTGTCAACCACGGGTTGTGGTGTGGCCACGGGCACGAAAAAGCCGAACCACGACACGATGGCGAAGTCGGCCAGGCCCGATTCGGCCAGTGTGGGCAGTTCAGGCACGGCCGCTGAACGTTTGGCCGATGTGACCGCCAGCGCACGCAGCTTGCCGGCTTTCACCTGCGGCAGCACCGCCACCATGGGCGCAAACATGATCTGTATCTGGCCGGCCAGCAAGTCGTTGGTGGCCGGGCCCGCACCCTTGTACGGCACATGCACCAGGCTGACGCCCGCGGCTGACTTGAACATCTCGCCCGCCAGGTGGCTGGGCGCGCCGTTGCCGGCCGAGCCGAAGTTCAAGGTGCCGGGTTTGGCCTTGGCCAGCGCGATCAACTCTTTCACGTTTTGCGCCGGCACGCTGGGGTGCACCACCAGGATGTTGGGGACCTCGGCCACCAGTGTCACTGCTCTCAGGTCACGCAGGGTGTCGTAGGGCAGTTTGCTGTACAGGTGCGGCGCGATGGCGATGCTGGTGGACTGTCCCAGCAGCAGGGTGTAGCCATCGGCGGCGGCCTTGGCCGTCAGGTCGGCGGCGATGGTGCCCGAAGCGCCGGCGCGGTTGTCCACCACAAAGCTCTGGCCCGTCTGCTCGGTCAGCTTGGTGCTGACGATGCGGGCCAGGAAGTCGGCACCGCCGCCGGGCGCAGCCGGCACGATCAGGCGCACTGGCTTGTTGGGGTACGTTGCCGGCTGTGCTGACGCCAGCATGGGCCACAACATCGGTGACAGCAGCAACGAGCGAAGCAACGGGCGCAGCAACGGGCCCCGCGCACCGCATACATCGCTGCCGAACTTCATCGTGTGGCCCAGCCGTTCAGCGTGCATGTTC
>JANNMQ010000604.1:0-2117 GCA_031398045.1 Rubrivivax sp. | reverse complement strand
CAGGCCGACACCAGCCTGCAGAAGGTGGACATCGAACGCAGTGGCAGCGCCCGCATCGAGGGTCTGGCCACCAGCCCTCAGGCGCTGAACGCGCTGGTGCAGGCCTGGGAAAAACAGGACGGCCTGGCGCACTTGCAGCCGCGCAGCATCGACATCAAACAAGAAAAGCTGCCAGCGCCGTTTTTGCGCTTCCAGTTGCGCGCCACGCCCGCGCCCGGGCCTGTGCCGGCCGTCGTGGCACCACTGTCCAGCGCAGCAGCGGCCCAGCCATGAAAAGCCTGGACCTGGGCGAGTTCAAACGCTGGTGGCTGCAAAGGCCGGCACGCGAAAAGCTGATGCTGGGCGCCTGCAGCCTGGGTGTGGTGCTGGCGCTGGGCGACAGCCTGGCCATCACGCCGGTTGAAAAGCGGCTGCGCCAGGCACGCGGTGCCGAAGAACAGCTGCAGGCGCGCTGGGACCAGCTGCAGCTGCGCCGCCAAGGCCGCACGGTGCAAGACCAGGAACTGCGCGAACAGGAAAACAGCCTGCGCCAGCGGCTGCAGGCTGCGCAGGCCCGGGTGGGCACGTTGAACCTGCAGATGGCCGACACCGCACAGCTGCCCAACGTGCTGCGTGACGTGATGGCCACCATGGGCAGCACCAAGCTGCTGGAGCTGAGCTTTGCCGACGAAGGCGCCAGCGCAACCAGCGCCCGCGGTGCGGCATCGGGTGCTTCAGCCACGGGGGCGGCCAGCGCTGCGCCCCGTCGTGTCTACCAACTGCCGGTCACCTTGAAGGTCAGCGGCAGCTGGGCCGAACTGACCAGCCTGCTGAACCAGGTGGAAAAGCGTGCACCCGCGCTGCAATGGCAAACCTTGAGCCTGGACGGCAACGACTGGCCCGCCATCCAGCTGACCTTGCGTGCCCATGTGCGCAGCCTGCAACCGCGCTGGGGAAGCGCGCCGTGAAACCCGCCGCGTGGGCCTGGTTGTGTGGTGCCGTGCTGGGCGCTGTTGCGCCCTGCACGCCGGCCCAGGCCGACCCCATGCGGCCCCTGGTGGCGCCGTTGGCCGCTGCGGCGCTTGCCGGCACCGCCGCGTCCACCAACGCCGCCACCGGCGAAGGACAGGCAGCCCCCAGCGGCAGCGCCACCGTGCGCCGCCTGCTGGCCATCCGGCAGGCCAGCAACGGCGAGCGCAGCGCTTTGTTGGGTGACCGCTGGCTGCGCGTGGGCGACCGCTACACCGCACCCGAAGGTGACACCGAGGTCACGGCCATCGGTGTCCACCACATCGAATTGCTGCAAGGCAAGTTGCGCAGCACCTACCAGCTGCTGGCACCCCTGCTGCCGCCGCAGTGGCCCGTGCTGCCCGCAGCCAGCGCCGGCAGCCCGCCGCCCGCCAGCCGTTTCAAAACCCCGCCAGCCCACCCCGCTGCACCGTCGACTGCACCGTCGACTGCACCGTCGCCTGCACCTTCGCCTGCATCACCCGCAGCCACCGCTACCCGCACCGAAAGACCCTGACCCCATGAACCCCGCGCTGCATCACCTGGCTCGACTTTTGTTTGCAAGCTGCACCCTGGCCCTTACCGGCTGCGCGCAGCTGGAAGGTCAAAACCCCCTGCACAAGCCGCTGCAAAGCTGGCTGACGGGGTCGCTGGGCGCAACGCCAGCGCAGAGCGCGGCGACCAGCGCGACAACCAGCGCTGCCGCAGCCCTGGCGCCTGATGTGCCCGCTTCGGCAGCCGGCCCAGGCGCCACCAGCACAGCCGTCAGCAGCCCACCAGCCATGCCCAGCCGCAGGCTTGTCGGCAGGCCCGCAGCGGTGGACCACCTCACAGCCGGTACTGGCAGCAACGGCGCCACCAATGACGACCTGGCACAGGTGGCGCCCAACTCGCGCGCCGCGCGGCGCTTTTCACTGGTGTTGAACGGCGCCACACCAGAAACGGTGTTCATGTCGCTGCTGGCTGAAACCCCGCTGTCAGTGGCCGTGGACCCGGCCGTCAAAGGCCCGATGGGCATCAGCCTGAAAGACGTGACGCTGCGCGAGGCACTGGACCTGCTGCGTGAACTGCACAACCTGGAATACAAAGTGGTGGGCCGCCACATTCTGGTGGCGCCCGCGCAGATGCAA
>JANNMQ010000580.1:0-1981 GCA_031398045.1 Rubrivivax sp. | reverse complement strand
CGGTGATGCCCAGGCGGTCTTGCAGGTCTTGCATCAACTTCAGCACCTGGGCCTGCACCGACACGTCCAGTGCACTCACCGGTTCGTCGGTCTCGATAAGGCGCGGCCGCCTGAAAATTCGCGCGGGAGTTTGGCGCTGTCGCTGCTGTGCGGGCCTACGGCATCCAGCGCTTGACTGCATCAGCGGGTGTGACGATGGGCGCGCCCTGGAAGCTGCCCAGATCAAGCAAGTCCTTGTCACCCGAGATGACGCACTCAACTTTGGCCGCGACCGCCAAGCCAGCACCCTGTCGTCGTCGGGATCGCGGCACACCGGCTGTAGCAGGGGCGGTGCATCGAACACTTCGGCCAGCCGCCGCAGTTCGGCCAGCGACTGCTCACGCGACGTCATCAGCGCCATCGATGATTGAGAGCCCACCAGTTGGGATTGCCGCCAACTGGCAGCATCCTGCAGGCGCGCACAACGCGCCGGGGTCGCGCGGCAGATCGCATAGGGGCAACGTGCAAATGACTATGAAATGACCATGGGTTGCGTCTTCATGGTCTGACCATCTTTGCAGTCCCACCAGGCACCGCCGCCAGCAGCCGCCGCGTGTAGGCATGCTGCGGGTTTCGGAACAGCTCGTCAGTTTGGCCTGCTTCAACGATGCGCCCTTGGTGCAACACGATGACATCGTCGCACAGCAAGTCCACCACCGCCAAATCATGGCTGATGAAGAGGTAGGTGATGCCCAGACGGTCTTGCAGGTCTTGCATCAGGTTCAGCACCTGGGCTTGCACCGACACATCAAGTGCACTCACCGGCTCATCGGCCACGATGAGGCTCGGTCGGGTGATCAGCGCGCGTGCAATGGCGATGCGCTGGCGCTGGCCACCTGAAAATTCGTGCGGGTACTTGGCCAGGTCACCGCTGCGCAGGCCCACCGCGTCCAGCGCCTCGCCGGCGCGTTCCAGCTGCTCGGCGTGGGGGGCGCCCAGCAGCACCGCCAGGGGTTCGGCCACGGTCTGCAGCACGGTGCGTCGGGGGTCGAGTGAACCGTAAGGGTCTTGAAACACCATCTGCAACTGGGCCCGGGCGCGCCGCAGCTCGGCGGCGGGCAGACTGTGCAGGTTCACACCCCCCAGCAACACCTGGCCTTGCGACGGGGGCTCCAGCGCCATCACCAGCCGTGCCAGCGTGCTTTTGCCCGACCCCGACTCGCCCACCACACCCAGGCTTTTGCCAGCCTGCAGGATGAAGCTCACGCCGTCCAGCGCCTGCACCTCGGGTGCCGCCGTCCACAAGTGCTGGCGTGGCAGGCGGTAACGCTTGCTCAAGCCTTGCACCTGCAGCAGCGGTGGGTGGTTAGGCGTGGGCTTGTTGACCATGTGGATGCAGGCAGCGCACTTCGTGGCCCGTGCCGCTGGTGTGCAGCGCCGGCATGCTGATGCGGCAGGCGTCGCTGGCCCGGTCGCAGCGTGGTGCAAATGCGCAGCCCGCGGGCATGTGGTGAATCTCGGGCACGCGGCCGCGGATGGTGGCCAGCCGGCTGCCGTTGTTCATGCGCAGCCCCAGCCCCAGGCGCGGACGGGCCGCAAACAGGCCCCGGGTGTAGGGGTGGGCAAGCTGTTCAAAAACCGTGGCCGTGGCACCGCTTTCCACCACCGTGCCGGCGTACATCACCAGCAGTTGCTGCACCGTGTCGGCCATCACACCCAAGTCGTGGCTGATCAGCAGCAGTGCCATGCCGTCTTGTTGCACCAGGCCGCAGATCAGCTGCAGCACTTCGCGTTGCAATGTCACATCCAGTGCCGTGGTGGGTTCGTCGGCCACCAGCAGGTCGGGCCCGCAGGCCAGCGCGATAGCAATCACCACACGCTGGCGCTGGCCGCCCGACAGCTGGTGTGGGTAGGCGTCCAAACGTTGTGCAGCTTGTGGCAGCTGCACCTTGTCCAGCAGCCGCAGTGCCTGCGCGCGCGCCGCGCTGCGCGACAAGCCCAG